>JBHHUV010000195.1:0-5649 GCA_046754005.1 Phycisphaerae bacterium
TATTCGTTGGCCGGACCTCGACGAAGATCTCAGTGTCGACGGCCTGCTGGAGGGTGTCGTTGCCGTAGGGGATCGCGAAGTCGATCACGGTCGTCACACCGCCGCGGGCGGCCGCCTTGGTCCCGCTGTCGTAGTCGTCGGACGAGACGGTTCCGCAGAAGGGCAATTCGAGGTGGACGTGCACATCCATCGCACCGGGGATCACGTAGCAACCCTGGGCGTCGATAATCTGTGTGCCGTTGGACTCGGCTTTCTTCGCCAATCCCTTGGCGACGCGGGCGATTTTCTGGCCCTTGACGGCCACGTCGGCCTTCTCGGTTTTGTTCGCGTTGACGAGGGTTCCGTTGGTGATGATCGTGTCGTATCGCATGGTGTTAGGTCTCCGAAATCAATCGTGGTTATTGTCTCCCCTGCCATGCTATTGTGTGTCTGGGGTAGTCGGCGGTCAATGATGAAGCCGCGGCATCTCGAAAATCATGGGTGGCATGGCCAGGCGTCAGCGCAGCCGTGGCTAGCGTACGACAAGAACAATCGTGGAACGGTCATGTCTGTTCCCGAGGTTGTCGGGGATGGGCGTCGTGTCTATCATGGCGGATTGGGTCCACGTTGTCGGCCATCGCGAGAATACCATGCCCAAGCGGGTCATTATCCTGGGGTCCACCGGTTCGATCGGCCGCAGCGCGCTCTGTGTCGCGGAGCATCTGCCGGACGAGTTCGAGATCGTCGGGCTGGCGGCTGAATCGAGTTGGGAGCGGATGGCCGAACAGGTCGAACGCCATCAGCCACGGATCGCGGTGATGTCTGACACCGGGGCGGGGGAACGGCTCTCACAACGGGTCGGGAGATCCTTGACGGAAACGCGGGTTCTGACCGGTGAGGATGCCCTGGTCCGGCTGGTGAAAGAGTCGGACTGCGATTTCGTTTTATCGGGGATCGTCGGCGTAGCGGGTTTGACCGCGACACTGGCGGCCATCGAACGCGGTTTGACCGTCGGATTGGCAAACAAGGAATCGCTGGTTGTCGCGGGGCCGTTGATGGTCGAGGCGGCGGCGCGATCCGGGGCCGTGCTCGTGCCGGTCGACAGCGAACATTCGGCGATCTTTCAGGCGCTTCAGGCCGGTCGCCCCGAGGAGGTGGATCGGATCATCCTGACCGCATCGGGTGGACCGTTTCGGACGTATTCATCGGAGGAGATGAAGCATATCACGCCGGCCGAAGCGTTGCGGCATCCGACGTGGAAGATGGGTCCGAAAATCACGATCGATTCCGCGACGATGATGAACAAGGCGCTGGAGATTATCGAAGCTCGCTGGTTGTTCGATGTCGATCCGGATCGTATTGAAGTGGTGATACACCCTGAGTCGATGATTCACTCGATGGTGTCGTACGTGGATGGATCTATCATCGCACAGTTGGGAAGCCCCGATATGCGGACGCCCATCCAATATGCGATGAGTTATCCCCGGCGTCTACCGGGCTGCGGGGATCGGCTCGATTTTTCAACCCTGTCGAGCCTGCATTTTGAGACGCCGGACGCCGTGCGTTTTCCCTCGTTGCGACTGGGGCACGCCGTCGCACGGAACGGCGGCACGGCCGGCGCCGCGCTCAACGCTGCCAACGAGGCGGCGGTGGCCGCCTTCCGCGAGGAGCGCATCGCATTTATGGACATCGTTTCCATCGTGGAAGACGTATTGGGACGACATCGATTCGTGAAGAATCCCGACCTTCAGGCGTTGACGAATGTGGACGCATGGGCGAGGAATGAGGTTACACAATGCTGCACAGTCTGACTACGGGTTCAGTCTTTCTTCTGGCCGATTCACCGGCATGGGTGTCGTCCGCCTGGTCGATCACTCAGGTGATCATCGGGTTTTCACTGATCGTTTTTGTTCATGAGATGGGGCATTTTCTGGCCGCCAAGTGGGCGGGCGTCCGCGTGGAGCGGTTTGCCGTCGGTTTCGGCCGGGAAATGTTCGGCTTCACCAAGGGTGAGACGCGGTATTCGTTCAACATCCTGCCGCTCGGCGGCTATGTGAAGATGCTCGGGCAGGAGGACTTTGTCGTCGACAAATCGGGCGAGTTGAAAGTCAAAAGCGATCCCGATGCCTTCACCAACAAGCCGGTCAGCAAGCGGATGGTCATCGTCACCGCCGGAGTCATCATGAACCTGATCTTCGCGGCGGTCGCGTTCACGATCGTCGCCATGGTTGGCCGGTGGCAACCCCCTCCGGTGATCGGCTATGTGCGGGAGAACTCGCCCGCCGGTCGCGCGGGGCTCCAACCCGGAGACCGGATCGAGGAGATCAACGGCGATTCGATCGCGAGTTTCAACCAACTCAGCGGTCGCATTGCCCTGTCCGATTCGGACGAAACCCTCGACATGCTGGTCTGGCGGGACGGGGAGCTATTGGAGCCTCACCCTCGGATCGTACCCGAGTTCGTGAAGGAGGAGCAGATTCGCCAGATCGGCGTCGGTCCCGCTCGGCAAAAACGTGTGTGGTTCCCTTCGTTTCAGGGAGCGAATCCCAGTGCCACCGACCAACTCAAGCAGCACGATGAAATCTACAAGGCCAGGATCGACGGGGTGTTTCAGGATGTCGAGGGGCTGGGGACCGTCCTGCGCGCCATGATGCGGGCGCAGGGTGAACCCATCGAGGCGATCGTGAAACGCCCAAAGGATCCAGACGCCCTGACTGATGAGCAGCTTCGTCAGTACGACGCCGATATCGAATCCACGGAGGAGACCGTCCGGCTCCGGGCGCTCTGGATGCCGGCGGCCTACCAGATAGATAATCGAGTGACGGCATCGATGCTGGGCCTGGTGCCGCGGATGACGGTGCTTCAACCCGCCGAGGGGAAGTCTTTCGAGGAGGCAGGCGTTCAGACGGGGGATGTGATCGTTCGGATCGGGAATTTCGATTCTCCTTCCTATGCCGAGTTGAAGGGTCTCATCGAGGATGAGTCCGTGGAGTCGGTGGCGATCAAGGTACGTCGCCCCTGGGAGGCCAATCGGGGGCTCTCCGAGGCGATCGTAAGCCTGTGTTCGGAGAACCGGGAAGAGATCATCGCGGCGGCGTTTCAGGATTTGCCGAAGGCCCTTGCGGTTGTTTATAGACTGTCGGCACAATTTGACTTGTCGGAAGCGGATCAGGAGACCCTGATAGAGCGTTTGAGGAAACTGGACGATGCCTCCGCCTGGCGTGTTTGGTTCGAACAGGTCGACGTTCACACGCTGGCGTCGATCAAGCCCAAGGCGCCATTTGCGTTATTTGAAAATCCGTCTCGAAGCATCGATGCCGATCTGCGGTGCATCGACGAAAACCACCTGGTGGTGGCCGATATCGTGAAGAAGTTCGGCGACCAACCGACTCCTGCCTACATTGCGAATATCCCCCGAGGGGCCGTCATCATCTCCGCCAAAGGTAAGCCCGTCGGCCAATGGCATCACTTGACGGCCATTCTGATGTCCAATGCCGGGAAGCGTATCGAAATCAAGTATCGCCTCGCGGACGCCTATCACACCACGACGATGATGATCCCCGATTCGCCTCAGACCGCCCTGGGCATGGGGCCGGAAGATCGGATCGTGAAGATCGACGGAAAGAACAGTTGTACGGTGAAACAGCCGGACGGTGCTGAACGTCGCCTGGCCCTGCCCGATTGGCGCGCGGTCGAGGGTCTGCTGAAGGCGTCGATCGGCAAGACGGTCGAGATCGAAATTGATCCCGCGAAGGGCGAACATCGCACAGCCCCGTATGCCGTGACGGAGAACAATGTCGACCCGTGGCCCGATCGCGTGACGTACCAACCGATGATCCAGTGCTATCCGTTGCTGGAGAAGCATACGATCAGCAATCCGGCGGTCGCGTTTGTGACCGGCGTCGAGGAGGCCTATCGGGCCACGATGCAGACCATCCAGTCGATCCGTCACATGGTCTTCACCCGCAAGGTGGGGATCAAGAAGGTCAGCGGGCCGGTCGGCATCCTGCGGGTGGGCGCCAAGGTGGCCGAAGCGGGTCCCATTGAGTTGCTCTGGCTCATGGGATTGCTCTCGGCGAACCTAGCGGTGATCAACTTCCTGCCGCTGCCGATTGTTGACGGTGGACTTTTTTTATTCCTGATCCTGGAGAAGATCCGCGGTGAACCGGTCAGCATCAAGACCCAGGTCGCCACGCAACTGATCGGCATTGCCCTGATCGCCAGCATCTTCGTGCTTGTGACATACCAGGACTTCCTGAAGTGGTTCACGGGCACGTAGCGATCATCGAGGTTCTATCCGCCCAGACGATTCGAGGCGCCCAATCGCCACACGGTGATTCTGCCCGGCGCGAGCCGCTTCTTCACGGGGCCCCAGACGTCACATCGCGATCGCCCTGACAGGTGAACTTCCCCGGTGAGATCGGTTCGAATCGTCTGCTTCGCGAGCGGTTCACATCGCACGAGAAAGCGGTGATTGATGAATATCTCAACGGGACAACTTGTATAATTGACGATCACCAGCGTGGAACGCTGATACGCACCGCGTGGCACACAACCGGGATCGCGGGCACCCCAGGCCGCGCACGGCGCCGCCAGAACCATCATTCCGGCGATGCGAAAAACAAGTCTTCGGTTCATGACTCAATCTCCAACGACGGGTTCATGGCCCCATCGGCAGGGAGGAGATGAAGACATGAAGCGCAGGTACTGCGCCTGTGCGCGTACGATCAGTGTGGAATGGCGTTATCAGTGTGCTGGAGGGAAATGAGGCACCCGGGGCGACTAATCCGATGGGGTTTTCCCCTGACCCGCATTTCTCACTGATTGATAAGATCCGAGACCATGATCAGAGATCTTGTGAGAAAAGCGGGCTCTGACTACCCGCCGATCTGGGACATCTGGCGGTTGCCGTGGTAGGAATGGACCTCGGGTTTGAAGGCGACGCAGCGCATGAAGGCGTCTTGAAGATCGTCGCGGGCCTGATCCTGATCGGTCGCTCGCAGAATCGGGCGCAGCTCAACCTCGCCACCGTCAAACAGGCAACTGCGAAGCTGGCCCTCGGCCGTGAGACGCAGGCGGTTGCAGGTCTCGCAGAAGGGCTTTGACATGGCGCTGATGAAACCGATCTTTCCGGCCGCGCCGGGGATTCGATAGACGATCGCCGGACCGTAGCCCGCGTCCACGGACGTCGCGGCCAGGGGGCCGACCCGATCGGTGATGATTTCACGGATGTCGTTTTCACTGATAAAGCGTTGCTCGTATTCGCCGCCCAGTGCCGTTCGCCCCAATGGCATGTATTCGATGAAGCGGACAGTCATCTTCCGATCAAAGGTCAAGACGGCGAAGTCGGCGAGTTCGTCGTCGTTGATGCCGCGCATCGCGACGCAGTTGATCTTGGGAGGACCGAATCCGGCCGCCGCGGCCGCGTCGATGCCGCGCCAGACGCGCCGGATGTCCGCCCCCCGCGTGATTTCTCGAAAGCGATCCGGAGACAACGTATCCAGGCTGACAGTCAGCCGATCGAGGCCCGCCTTTCGCAAGGGGATGGCGTACAGATCGAGCAGCGCGCCGTTGGTGGTCATCGACAGCCCCGGCGATTCCGGGAGTTGCTTGAGCATCGACACCAACCGTGGCAGATCGTGCCGGACGAGCGGCTCGCCGCCGGTGATC
>JBHHUV010000196.1:0-5639 GCA_046754005.1 Phycisphaerae bacterium
CACCCTCGGCGATGAGGTGATCCACCAGTTCATCCAGCGCCCGTTCGTCGATCGATCCATCTCGAAAGGGCGTCACCAACGCGACATAGGTGCCTCGAAACATGCCCTACTCCCTGGGCCCGTGTTTGACCAATAGATCATTCATTTCCTGAACCGCCTTTCGGAGGCCGACGAAGATTGCCCGAGCGATGATGCTGTGCCCGATGTTGAACTCTGAAAAACCGTTGATCGCCGCGACCGGACCGACGTTGCGATAGGTCAGGCCGTGACCGCCGTGAATTTCCAGACCGCAATCCAGCCCCCTTTTGACGGCATCGGTGAGTGTGGCCAGGGCTGCTTCGCACTCGCGGGGATTGTTCGCGTTTGCGTAACCGCCGGTCCACAGTTCCACGACGTCGAAGCCCAACGCCGCCGCCTTTTCGATCTGAGTGCGATCCGGTTCGATGAATGCACTGCAGGTGATGCCTACTTCCTTCAAGCGTTTGACGGCCGATTCGACTCGATCGGCCCATCGCACCATATCGAGACCGCCCTCGGTGGTGACTTCCTCCCGCTTCTCGGGAACCAGACAGCACTGGTCCGGTCTCGTGTCAACCGCGATGGATACGATCGCATCGGCGATGGACATCTCCATGTTGAGCTTGGTGGAGACCGCGCCGCGCAGCAGGGGCACGTCGCGATCGATGATGTGTCGGCGGTCTTCCCGGAGGTGGAACGTGATGCAGGCGGCGCCGCCGAGTTGGGCTTCGACCGCGGCCCAGACGGGATCGGGCTCGTCCGTCTGTCGGGCCTGCCGAACGGTGGCTACATGATCGATATTGACGCCGAGTGTGGGCATGTTCATGCTCCGACTTGCCAGGGACCACGTGTATGGATTATACGTGCGGGAGCACAGGGCGAACAGAAGGTGTCTTTTAGTCCGTGCTTAGTGTTGGCCTGATTTTGGATTCTCGCTGGTGGATAGACGCACTTGTTATTGTGGGTTTGTCGGGGCGAGCCGGCTGTGCAGGTGTGGTGATGGGGGCAGATTTTGGGTGATCGGCACTGCTTGAAGCAGTGGCACCCGGCCGGGAACGAACCCTGAAAACCCGGCTGAAGCCGGCTACAGGGGAAATAAAAATGTCGTCCACCACCGACTGAAGTCGGTGGCAAACCAAAAACTGCCGGCTGAAGCCGGCAAGAGAACCCGCGGATTCTGTCATGGACCCATCGGGAAGTTATTTTGTCGCTGATCCTTATGGGGCATGCTTACCCGAACCGATACGGCCGGGTCGTGTAAGCCTGGCACCCGGCAGTGGCACACGGCACCCGGCACGCGAGGTGATCAACAGATGGGTCTGATGGCCCATCCTACAGCGGCACCTTTTTGGTGAATCATGCAGCGGTATATTGAGATCTCGGTTGGGGATGAGCAGCTTGCGGCTTGCCTGCATTTGCCGGAGCCGGGTCGATTGACGATGGCGGCTCCCGTTGTGGTCTGCTGTCACGGTCTGACGGGGACGCGGATGGGGGCCTGCTATCGCTTTGTGAGGCTTGCGCGGCGGCTTGCCGAGCAGAACATCGCCTGCCTGAGGTTTGATTTTCGCGGCTGCGGGGAGAGCGCGGGCCGGTTTGAGGATGTCTGCCCGAACCGGTTGGTGGAGGATCTGCGGGCCGTGATGGCGGAATTGGACCATGCGCCGGGATGCGATCCGACGCGGTTGGGCATCGCGGCGAGCAGTTTCGGTGCCTACACCACCGCTTTGGCCGCTGAGCACCTGATGAGCCTTCGATGTCTGGTATTGTGGGCGCCGGTCGCCGATGTTCGGGCACTGGTGAATCGCGATATGACAGATGAGGCTCGAGCCTTGCTGGTGGAACACGGCTGGCTGGAACATAGGGGATTGCGACTGGGACAGGCGTTTTTCGACGGCATCTCCGACGCTGATGCACCGGCGTTGCTAGCGAAGACTTCGCGGCCGACGCTGATATTTCATGCCGGCGGAGACGGCCATGTCCCGATCGAACAGGGCCGAGCCTACGAATCGGCCCTGCTAAATGCGGGGGGCGAGGTTCGACTGGAGGTGATCGACTCGAGCGATCATGGGATGCGATCGGTTGCGGCCAACGAGCGGATCCTGTCCGGCAGTGTGGATTGGTTTCGCCGCTTTCTTCATCCGGAACTGTCGCCGGACAGCACGGTCTGAATCAGCCCCGGCGGCGCGCCGATGTCCGCGACGTGGACGCGGCCGGTGTAGACATTTGAGCCGGATGTGGCGAAGCCCGCCTTGCGTGCGACGAATGTGATCGTCTCATTTGCATGGACCGTGGCGTTGGATGGCCTTCCCGTGTCACAGTCCAGACCGGAGGGCAGGTCGATGGCGAACTTCCACGTGTTTTCTGCGCGATTGATTGCCTCGATGACTGCGTCGAGCGGTGCTCGGACCTGGCCGTGAAAGCCGGTGCCGAGGACGGCGTCGATGAGGATGTCGGCGGATTGTAGTTTGATACCGGTTGCGGCGATTCGATCCGCCTTGTTGAAGGTGTGTCGCGGGAGGTTCATCTGTCGGACGATGTTGAAGTTCGTCTCGGCGTCGCCGGTGAGCCCGTCGGGATTGCATGCGAGCCAGATTTCCACCGGGATGCGGGCATTGGCGAGGTGGCGGGCGATGACGAAGCCGTCTCCGCCATTGTTTCCTTTGCCGCAGATGATGGCGACTCCTCCGTCTCCACGAGAAGACGCCCGTCGTTCTTCGAACCGTTGACGGATGATATTCGCCGCGTTTCGACCGGCATTCTCCATCAGGATGATGCCGGGGATATGCAACTCCTCGATGGCCCGGCGGTCGACTTCACGCACCTGAGGGCGTGTCAGATGGATGTTGCTATCTGGATTTGCCAAGACTTATCCTCTTGAACTTTATTGTCCGATCATCTGACTCTCGAGTACCGGCACGTGGGTGAATCCGTGTCGATATGGCCAGGGATGCCGGAATTCTGCTTGAAGCAGTGGCACAGGCGGCATGCTTACCCGACCCGATAAGGCCGGGTCGTGTAAGCATGGCACCCGGCGGTTGATTTTCAGTTTGCTCGCCACTGCCAAGGCACGATCCCAAAGGATCGTGCCTTGGCAGTGGCACCCTATTGACAGTGCCACCCTTTTGACAGTGCATCCCTTTTGAGCCTGACCGCTTCCTTACGGGCGCGGCTCTGATGGCTTCCTTCGGAGGGCCGCTGCCTCGGCTTCGACTTTGGGAAATCGCATGCCCGCCTGCCGGGCGCGCGTGATGATCTTCTCGTATTCCGCCAGTGCCGCCGCATGTTTTCCGCAGGCCTCCAGGGCTTGTGCCAGTTCGTGCCGGATGGAGAGGCTCCCCTCATCCCGCTCCAACGCCTCGTGATAATAACCGATGGCTAGCGTGCAATTGTGGGCTTGGTCCAGCGCGACTCTTGCGATCATGGCCAGGCTCGTCGCGTCGTCCCGTCCCAGTTTCGCCGCCTTGCGCACCACCTCTTGTGCCTGATCGGCATCGCCCAATACGATCAACGCTTCAGCCAGCGAACTATAGCCCCACGACTGTTTGCGGCCGAGGCCCAGGTCTATCGCCTTGCGTATGGCGGTGACCGCCTCCGCGGGGGAACCTGTTCGGGTCAGTGCACGGCCGTACATGAGTTGGTAATGGGGATTGTCCGGGACGAATCGAACGGCCCGCTCGGCACAGGCCCGAGCTTCGGCAAAGGCACCCTCATCGATAAGGAAGGATCCCAGGTGATAATTGGCCATGGGAAGCGTGGGGGCGGCGTTGTGAATGTGGGTCCAGAGCGAGCGTGAATCGCGCCAGATGGTCTGTTGTGCCCGGCAGAGAATGAAGAGCGGAACGGATAGGAGCGCGATACAGATTTGCATAACCCGTGCGCGTTGCATATGCGTTTTGATTGATTGAAGCAAGGCCGATAGCGGGAGCATCAGAAGGGCCAGAGGTAGATATAGAAATCGATCGGCCACGCAGGTCGCGGTGAAGCGGATGCCGCCCAGTGCGGGCAGGAGCAGAATCACGAAGGCTGCCGTGCCGACAAACATCGGTTTCGACCAACGACGCGCTTTCAGGATGAGCATCACGAACGCGGTGACTCCCAATACCGAGCTGATGAGGACGGGATTGCCGATCGAAAGATCGTCCGGCATCGCGCGGTAGGGCGAAAGCGACATCGGCCAGAAGATATTGCCCAGATAGAGCACAAAGTTGTAGCTCACCAGCCCCGCCCAGAGCGCGGCTCGGTTCAGACCGGCGAGGTTGGGCAGGGAAAGCGACGCACCCGAATTGGCCTGCGAGATCCAGGCGATTGTGCCCATGATGATCATCACAACGACAAAGGGGATTTTTTCGATCCGGGCCTTGCGGAACCTCCGGTTGAGGGGCCAGTAGTCGAGCAGCGGGTACACGAGTGCGAGGGGTACAATCGTCGGCTTGGCGAGCGTCCCCAGGACATAAAGACAGAACGCAGCAGCAAGCCGACCACGACCGCCTCGCCGGCCGTATTGTAAATAGACGGCGACGGACGCCAGTGCGAACAACGTTGCGAGGACCGTCTTGCGTTGCGAAATCCAGGCGACCGATTCGACCTGCGCGGGATGAATGGCGAAGAACAACGCACCGATGATGGGAATCGACAGTCCCCCGAAGATCCCTCGCAGGATCAGCAGGACCAGCACGGCGTTGACCGTGTGCAGAAGGATGTTCGTCGCGTGATAGACGAACGAATCGCAACCGTTGTCGCCTGCTATGGCGGCGTCGAGCATCAGCGACAGCATTGTCAGCGGTTGATAATAGCCTGAGACGGTGGAGGGATGGGTGACTTCCGTCAAAAAACGCCGGGCGCTGCTTCCGCTCGGATTGCGGACGAGTGTGTTGTCGATGACATACTCGTAGTCGTCCAGCGAGACGAATTCATGGGTGAGCGACGGGTAATAAGCTACAACAGTCAGAGTGATGATTCCGATGATCGCGGCGAGAAGCGAACCCGGAGTCGATTCGCCCGGCGGGGTCGCATCGAGCTTCGGACGATCGGGCGCATTCTGTGAACTCGATGGCATGAGTCGTGCTCCGACGCTGCTCAAGTGGTGGATGCAATCGGCGGGATTATTTTTGATCGTTGGTGATGGTGAGCCGCCGGTTGTATCGCTCTTTCTGGGCTGGGTGCATGATAATCGGGGTTACCCAGGGTGTCGTTCGGGGCTATGCCAGTCGTCAGTAACCAGTCAGAAGTATCCTCCTATCTGGAAGCCCGTTGAATCGGGCTGAATTTGTAGGGGGTGCGTTTTGACCGGCCCCGAGGGGCCGGACTGAAGCTGGCTTTCGGCTGGAAAGCCCCGTGGACGGGACTGTTGGAACCTCTTTCGCCGTGATTGCGTCATGAAAGTTCGGCTGAAGCCGGCTGAGGGTTATTGTGAAGGATGCATACCAGTGACTGAAGTCGGTGGCAAAGGAAAACTACCCGGCTGAATCCGGCATGGAATCCGCCGATTCTGTCATGGACTCGGTGCCACTGCTCACCATTGTGATACGAACGGATTGTACCGCCCTTTCAGGGCTGGGTGTGGGGGGGCTGCTGACCCAGGGCGGCGCTGCGCGGCTTATCAGCCGCTTCGCTCTGCCCTG
>JBHHUV010000197.1:0-5618 GCA_046754005.1 Phycisphaerae bacterium
ATCATCCGGTTGGCCCAGTTCTGATCGTGCTCGTAGAACTCGACCTTCTTCTCGAAATCGGCGTCGAGACCGTTGAAGTCATCGTACAGGTCCGCGAACAACAGCGGATCGGCGCCGGCGCCATCGGATTGTCCATCACCCTTCGAGACCGTCGCGACGCGCCGCAGGTCATCAATCAGGGCCTGCGGATGGATCTTCTCTTGAATGTAGACGGGCACGACGGGGACGGCCAGATCCTCGCGGTCCTGCTCGTCCTTGCCCTTCCAGACCAACTGCGGATCGAGCGAAGGATCACGCGGATAGAGCATCGTCTTCGGGTCCTTCTCGTCCTCGGCCACAAAGTCCCGAAGCTCCTCCGTCGGAATGTTTTTTCGCTTGTCCTTGTGGCGGATGGATGCGACGTGGAGGGGTTTGCTACTCTTGGATTGTCCAGATCGAGTAGTCTTGCGTTTGGTTTTCCGTTTGGCCATGGTCTATTGACTGGGGGTATCCGGTTCGGTTCGGGCGAGAAAGTTTTCGATAACGCTGATAAGCAGTGGAAGGTCATCTCGAACTGTGTTCCAGAGAATGTCGAAGTCCACTTCGTCATAGCCGTGGATCAGCCGATTGCGCAATCCAACGACCTTGGGCCATGGGATGGTGGAAATTTGCTCGCGCCCCTCGGCTGAGACGCGTGAGGCGGCCTCGCCGACGATCTCAAGCAACCGGGTCATGGACAGGTTGAACATTCGATCGGTATCGAGATCGGTCCGCGTTCGACCTCGGGCCATCTCGACCGCCTCTCGTGCCTGGTCGAGCATGTGGCGCAGGCTCACCATGTCGTCACGCTGCGACATATAGATCCTCCGCCTCCCGGAGCACCTGATCTCGAAAATAGCGGCTCAGGAATCCGGGCGTGTTCAAATCGACCTTGCGGTTGAGCAGCTCGGACAGCTCGATTTCCAGGCCGAAAAAGTGCAGACCGGGCGTGTGACCGGGCTCGAACTCGACGAGGACATCGACATCGCTTTCCGGGCCAAAGTCGTTTCGCAGGACGGAGCCGAATAATGCCAGCCGGCGGATGTGGTTGCGCCGGCAGAAGGCGATGATCTCGTCCTGGGGGATGTCGATTCGGCGTTCATTCATGCATGCACCTCATGCGCCAGCATACCACGAATGGCGTTTTTTGCATCCCACGGATCGGTGATTTCGATGAACGCCCATCGGCCGAATCCGCCGTGGTTATTGACGGCGGGAACCCAGAGAGTGCGGGCCGTAGCGACCTTGGCGGCCTTGTCCTTCTTCTTCTCGCCAGTAACCTCGATGATCAGGTTGAGCAGGTCATTGGAACCGTGGCCGTCGTCGATGCAGGCGATGAAGTCGGGATGGTATTTTCGCTGCTCGCCGTTGAGCGTGTAGGCGATGGTGAAGTCAAGGCTCTGATTCTTCACATAGCGGATCACCTCGTCCATGTCTTCGAGACTCTGGGTCAGTTTCTGCTCCCACGAGCCCGTATCCGCCACGACGTAGTTGATGTGGCATCGGTCGGGCCGCGTCCGGTAGACCGGCTTGGACGTGTCGAAATCGACGTAGCGCGTGGAACCGACCTCATCATAGGATTTGAGGATCGGCATGAGTGCCGGGGTTCCCTTGGATGCGGTGACGATCGCGCCGTAAATGCGGTCGGCGGCGTCGTGGGCGAACTCGACGAGCAGGAGAAGCTGCGGGAAGGTGTTGTCCTTGCAGATGACGCACTCGGCCAGCCATCGTTTTGCGATGTCGAGCAGTTGTGGGAAGAGCCAGGCTGGGACCTCGTTGTCGAAATGGTGCTCGCGGGGGCGGTCTTTCCGCTGTTCGCCATCCTGCCGGAAGTATTTTTCAAGCGTGAGCTTCGCCAGCAGGAAAGCGACCTCATTCGGACGACGGCGTTTCAGGTCGTCAAGCGTGTGGATCACGGTCTCCCCGACGATGGGGGCGTTCTCGGTCTTGGTGGGGATGTCGGCCGTCGTAAGGGCGAGTTTGGAATCATCCGAAAAGACCGCGTCGAGCCGATCGGCGGGGACCTCGTAGCGGTAGCCGGCAAGGCGGGGGAAGGTGATTTCCAGGGCGATCCGCTCTTCGAGTGCACGGATACGGGTGGTTTCGCGACCGGATGTGGGTTCGGCTGTGGACCCCGCACAGGGTATAAACGAGAAGGGGATGCCATAGACTTCCGCGTATTCCGGGGTGAACTTGCCATCATCATCCGCCGCGTAGCTCCGACGCCGCAGACCCCGTCCGACGACCTGCTCGCAGAGAAGCTGGGTACCGAAGGCGCGGACGCCGAGAATGTGCGTGACGGTGTTGGCATCCCAGCCCTCAGTGAGCATGGAGACGCTGACGACACACTTGATGTGTTCGCCGAGCTTGCCCGCCTTGCCGACCGTGTTCATCACCTCGCGCAGGAGATCTTCATCGGTGAGTTTGGCCGCATCACGCCCCGGGAAACGAATCCGGTATTCGGCCTTAAACTCCTCGATCTCGCGGGAGGCGATTTTCTTGAACTCGGCGCTCACGGCCTCACCGGAATCGAGTTGTTCGCTGTCCACGAGGATCGTGTTGGGCCTCCGGAGCCAGCCGCCGTTTCCGTCGTCATTCCGGAAGATCGGCAGGGCGCCGGCTTGAACGACCATGCGATCGCCGATCGGCTTCTCCCAACCGCCGATGTAATCAAACACCAGCTTGGACACATTCGTGTTGTTGCATACGACGATGAAGACGGGCGGCGTGTGATCCCTGGACTTGGCGAGTTCGCTATTCTCCCACCGACAGTAGGACTTCTCGTAGTTGCTGTAGAGGCTGTGGAGGGCGCCCTGAAGCTCTTTCGGGGGATGGGGCTCGCCAGTCACGGCCGCGGTCTTTCTCCCCTTTCGGGGGAGGTCTTCGCGGATGAGAACCCAGAGATCACGATAGGTGGGCTGGTCGCCGGTTACAGAATCGTCGGCCACGGGAACGCGGGGTACCTTGACGATGCCTGATTCGATGGCGTCGATGAGCGAGAAATCCGACACCACCCACGGGAAGAGCGTGCCCTCGGGGTAACCGGAGCCGCGCAGGAAAAAGGGTGTGGCCGACAGGTCGTAGATGGCCTTGACGCCGATCTTCTCTTTCACGGCCTCGATGCCCGAGATCCAGACGCGGGCCTCTTCATCCCGTTTCTGGGCTTCCTTCCGCTCGTCGCCCTTCAGTTTCTCGTCCTCGCCGTCGGGTTTTCGGCGATAGCAGTGATGGGCTTCGTCGTTCAGGACGATGATGTTTTTCTTGTTCCCCAACTCGCGGCAAACACGGCGAACCATCCGGGCGGGGGTCTCTTTCGAGATTCCAGTCTCGTCTTGGCCGGCCAGCTTCCGCGTGAGACGGGCCCCTGCAGATTTTTCCCGCTGCCGGAATGCGTGAAAATTCGTGATCAGGATCTTCGCCCGCGAGAGCATCTCAAGCATGTGACCGGGCAGGATGTCCCGCTGGCGGTAGTAATTGTTCGGATCGTTTGGGAGGAGCACGCGAAGGCGATCGCGGATCGTGATCCCCGGCGTGATGATGAGAAACGTGTCGGAGAAGCGGGGATCTTGTGTGTTGGCGAGCTTGTTCAGGGCATGCCAGGCGATGGTCATGGCCATGACGACCGTCTTGCCCGCTCCAGTGGCCATCTTGAAGGCCATTCGCGGAAGGCCGGGATTGGCCTGTTTGTTCGCTTCGCGCAGGTCGTTCTCGATCCATGCATCGCTGTATTTCTTGGCGACTTCCGTGATGTAGATCGCCGTTTCGAGGGCCTCGATCTGGCAGAAAAAGAGCTTTCGTTCTCGCTCCGGATCGGTCCAGTATTCGAGGAGCCGGCTGGTGGTGGGAGTGACGCCGAGATAGCCACCCTCTCTCCATTGGGATACCCGTTGCCGGATGCGGTTGACGACCTTGTTTTCCTCGATCCGGTCTTGGGTCCATTCGGTGTCAAAATGGAGTTGCTGCCCCTGCTTCTTGGGGCGGGCGATGGGGATGAAGTACGAACTCACACGCCGGCTTTCGACGACTTCGTTGGTTATGCCCTCATCTGTGAATTTGAAGTGCCGAAACGGCTCGGCGAAGGCTGAATTCAGGATCGGGTCTTCAATGATAACCGGTTGCATCTCTGCAGGCCCCTGGACAGATACCCGTGACTCCCCGTTTCAGACATCCCGGGGGCATTATACCGGTTTTGCGAGTTGATGTATCCACCGTGCCCGCATCGTCCATCAGCCGCTTGATTACCCATTCCACTCGCCGATCGGTGGATTACCCTCGCATGCACGACGTTGTACGCCGCCGATCCCTGCCCTGTTTCATGGGGGGATGGTGGCGTCGGCATCGCATCGGCACGGGGCCCGGCGAGGGACCCGGCGTCAACGGGTACACTGCACCGATCCCCATCGTGCCGACAGGAGAACAGGTTTATACTGCTAGCTGATCACTTGATATGTTGGGGGGCGGACCGAACCGATTCACGATCCAATCCTGAAGACCTATCGCGTCATTTTGCGCCGCGGCGCGGCATATTGCCTGCACATGATCAGGAAAGCCGTTGTCTGTCATCCAATCCAGGTACCCGGCATCCGGCCCGGACGCGATCTCGGTGATCGGCACTCCCTGATGCTTACCGAAGCCGAATATCGGCACGTCGCCATCCCATTGAAAATGTTTACTCGATCCAATCCATTTTGCTCGCTCAGGTTCGCATATGTAGTGAAGGTCTTCGGACGTTTTTCCCGTGAGTTTGAAACTTTTGAGCATACCGGTCAGGACTTGTGATGTGGCACGCACATCCGCCTCGGCGTTGTGTTCATTTTCATAATTACCACCCACAAACCGCTGATATGCATCCTGAAGCGTCCTCGTCTCACTTCGCTGCCAGATTTTATATGCGTCGATAATGAGTTTCTTCGAGAGATCGATTGGATCTTGACCCGCGTGTTTAAATTCTGCATCAAATAAATCGAGATCGAAGTCGACGTTGTAGCCGACGATGATCTGGGCCGCTTCGATGATGTCACGGATGCACTCAGCATGGTCGGCAAACACGGGACATCCCTTGAGATCATTTAACGAGATCCCGTGTTTTTCCTGGGCCCCGGCTGAGATCGGGACTGTTGGTTTGAATCGCTGCGTGTATGGGGGTTGATGTCCATTGAGCCCCATTTGTATCGCACATTCGATGATCTGGTCATGATCCCGACGAAGGCCGGTTGTCTCGACATCTATGACAATCAATGGCCTATTGTCAGTCAAGATTGAGGGCCGCGTGCCCGGGGATAGATCACGCTCCGTCTGCAGCGCGTGATCGACCATCACGTTATCATCTGATTCCCCCGCGATAGGCGCTGCGGTCGTACTGGGAGGCGAAGTGGGCATCGCCTCGTTCTCATCGTTCGGTGGGGGAAGCTCACCCACCTTAGCGATGGGTACCGCATTGTCATCGGCCCCTCCCCCTTCCTGGCTGACAGCCTCTTCAGGCTTCATCCCCAGAAAGGGCTCATCGAAGGCTGGGCCCAGCAATTCACGCATCGCCTGCTGCGTTTCTGTAATCAGTTCCGTCTCGTTGTCGTTCAGTCTCTTCGTCATTCCAAACTCCT
>JBHHUV010000198.1:0-5542 GCA_046754005.1 Phycisphaerae bacterium
GACAACGACGTCGACGATCTGTCTCCTCCCAGGGCCAACGGCGTTGCCCAGGCCGTCCTGGAGGCGTTCTTCATCGACAAGGGCGTGCAACTCATGGACAGGGGCGCTTCCCAGGAGACTCGCAACCGGGACATCGCCCTGGCCGCCTTGAAGGACGACATCAAGAAGCTCGCGGCGATGGCCGCATCGTTCAAGGCGGATGTGGTGATCCGAGGCAGCGTCGAGGCCCGCCGGTCGGGCACGTCTGAGATGGCCGGCCGGACGATCTACATGTGGAGGGCAACGCTCAACGTCAGGGCCTATCACACCGACAGCGCCCAGATGCTGATGTCCAGGACCTACTCGACCACGAAGGCGACGGTGAACCAAAACGGCGGCGGTGACGAAGCGATCAGAAAGTGCGTCGAGGACCATGCCGGGGCGATTCTCCGCGAAGTCGCCGAGGGGTGGAGAAAACGACAGAATGTCCGGCGCACCTGTCAATTGACCCTGGAGAACTGCAGCCGCGGCGACTACAAGGCGTTCGAGAAGGCCCTGCGCGAGGTGGACGGCGTGCAGGAAGTGCGCCTGCGGGAGTTGGTCAGCGAGGTCTGCCAGGTAGAGGTCGATTGGTCCTACGATCTCGAACGCCTGGTCAGCCGCATAGAAAAACTCCACGTTTCCGGCATGACCTTCGTCATCACCGAACAGACCCACGACCGGGCAACCGTGAAGCTCGTGAAGAAATCGCCGTAGGTCGATCCGCCATCGCGGCTTGCGGATCCGGCGCCGACTCGTTCGCCTGGACGACGCCCGCACCGACGGCCACGGCCTGCTGCCGGGGAGTCGGCCCGTGGTTCCGGAACGTGTCGCTCGCACCCGAGCGCCTCAGGATCGCAACGCCAGCAGCCAGCAGAGCGCCAGAGATGCCAGCGCCGCCAACCCGAAGGCGAATTGGGTGTTCGCCTTGAAGTCGATCCGGCCCTCCAGAACGCCGAACAGCGCCCCGAGAGCAAGCCCTGACGCGAATCCCGTCAGATGCGCGATGACGTCGGTGTTCTCGCCACCTGCTCCCGTCAAGCTCAACAACACGACACCCCCCAGGATCGGCGTCCAACGACGCACCCAGCCATCCTCTGTCCCCCGCCGCCGTATCCACGCGCACGCCGACAGAATGCCCAATGCCCCGAAGATCGCCGTAGACGCACCGACGGCATTGTGATCGTCTGGTTGAAGCCAGGCATTCATCGCATTGCCAAGCGCCCCTGCGAGGAGAATGCCGGCCCATGCCAAGCCGGAGCCGAGCAGCCGTCCGGCGAAGAGCCCAAACAGCCCGCCGATGACCAGGTTGCCGATCAGGTGCCCGAGGTGTACATGAAGGCTCAGGGCCGTCACGGCCCGCCACCATTCCCCCTGGCGAACGAGACCCGCGTTCATTTTGCCGCGTGCGAACCAATCGAAGGAATAGATTTCGTGATCCTGAAGCACGGCGATCAACAGCACGACCGCAGCAAAGACGAGGACGCCCTCCCATCCCCCAGCCTGGTCGGGCAGCGGCCTGGTATCAACGGACGAACCGCGGCTTTCATTCGCGTAGGCATCGAGTTCCGCGACGGCGCGATCGGAATCGCCGGCGGCCACGACGAGCGTGTACTCGCCTCTTGCCTTGACGATTCGATACTCGATGCCAACGGATTGCAGAACCAAGGCGCGGTCGAGGCATGTACTCTGCTCAGCCGAATGAAACACGGGGCGAATTGACCGGGATGATTCGACCACCGCCCAGAGCGTAGCACCCAGATCAGACTGTGTCACCGCCGGTCGCCGCACGGATCGGCTGGTGTGGATTGACGCCGGAGTGTCCGTGGATGTGGGCATTCATCAGCGATTCCTGAACCTGGCCAGAACCCATCGTCGAACGAGCCAGCCTCCATTCCAGTCCCGAATTCCGCCGCCGGGCATCCGCCCGCTTCACGGCAATGGCAACCGCCCGCTCCGTCCCGACCAAGACGACAAGCCTCTTGCCCCGTGTGATGCCTGTATAGAGCAGGTTCCGCTGCAACATCACGTAGTGCTGCGTATGAACGGGGATGACCACGGCCGGAAACTCGCTTCCCTGGCTCTTGTGGATGGACATGGCATAGGCCGGAATCAATTCGTCCAGCTCGCCGACATCATAGACCACGTTCCGCCCGTCAAAATCCACGGTGACTTCCGACTCGATCAGGTCCACCTTGACGACGAAGCCGAGATCGCCATTGAACACGTCCTTGCCGTAGTCGTTTTCGAGCTGCAAGACCTTGTCCCCGACCCGATAGACGTATCCGAAGCGCTCGATCTCGGTCTTCGACGAATGTGGCGGATTGAGCCGAGTCTGGAGGACCTGATTCAGGTTCCGGGTTCCCAGGACCCCTCGGTGCATCGGCGTCAGCACCTGCACATCACGGGTGGGATCGAACCCGAATCGCTCGGGGATCCGCTCGGTCACGACACGGACCAGAAGATCGGCGGCCGAATCGGGATCGTCTGCCTTCGCGAAGTAGAAATCCCGCTCGGCTTCCGTCTCGCGGAGGTGTGGCAGTTGGCCGGCATTTACCTGATGGGCGGCCCGAATGATGCTGCTCTCGGAAGCCTGGCGAAAGACTTCCGTCAACCGCACGGTGGGCACGACACCCGAGCCGATCAGGTCGGCCAGGACCCGCCCGGGTCCGACCGAGGGCAACTGGTCCACGTCGCCCACGAGGATGAGCGCCGCCTCTTTCGGGACGGCCTGCATGACGGCATAGGCCAGCGGAAGATCGACCATGCTCACTTCGTCGATCAGGACGAGATCGGCCACCAAGGGATTCGAGGTATTTCGCTTGAAGGCGAAGCGGGCGGGATCGAACTCCAGGAGCCGGTGGATCGTCTTGGCCTGTCGGCCCGTGGCCTCGGACATCCGCTTGGCTGCCCGTCCAGTGGGGGCGCAGAGCAGGCATCGCAGCCCCTTGGCGGAGAAAACCCGGAGGATGCTGTCTACAATCGTCGTTTTACCCACCCCGGGGCCACCGGTGATGATCAGGACCTTGTTCCTGGCCGCGAGTTTGATCGCCTCCCGCTGGGTGGTAGCCAACGAAAGCCCGACCTGGTCTTCGACCCAGGTCAGGGCCTTGGCGAGATCGATGCCCGGCAGGGGGTGGTCGCCGCGAAGAAGCCCCGCGATGATGGAGGCCAGCTCGGTCTCGGCGCGATGAAGCGAGGCGAGATAGACCCAGGATTGGTCGGCCACTCGATCCCGGACCAGTCGCCCTTCGCCGATCTCGTGTGCCAAGGCGGCCTGGACCACAGTCTCCTCGATCCCGAGTAGTTGTGTGGCTCTCTGGATCAGTTCGGTCTCGGGGAAGGCACAATGGCCTTCGGTGGTCGCTTCCTGAAGCACGTGGGCCACGCCGGCCCTTGCACGGAGGGGCGAGGCGCGATCAATGCCCAGCCGCTCGGCCAGTTGGTCGGCGGTCTTGAACCCGATGCCGCGGATGTCCCGGGCCAGGCGGTAGGGGTTCCCCTTCACGGTGCCGATGGCGTCATCCCCGTAGGTCTTGTAGACCCGGACGGCCCGGGCGGTCCCCAGGCCGTGTTGGTGCAGGAAGACCATGATCTGGCGGACGATGCGTTGCTCCTGCCAACTCTCGGTGATGCGTTTTTGACGCAGGGGACCGATGCCATCCAGTTCGGAAAGGCGGTCGGGGGTGTTTTCGACGATTTCAAAGACCTGCGTCCCGAATGCGCCGACCTGCTTGGCGGCAAAGACCGGGCCGATCCCCTTGATCAGACCCGAGGCCAGGTACCGCTCGATGCCTTCGGGTGTGGCCGGATGGGTGGTCCGGACGACCTCGGCCTTGAACTGCCGGCCATGCTCCTTGTTGACGACCCAGCGCCCCGTCGCCTCGATGAACTCGCCGGTGATGGCGGAGGCCAGATGGCCGACGACGGTGGTCAAGGCTGGATGGTTGCCGATGGCCACCTTGAGCACGGCGAAGCCGTTGTCGGAGTTGTGAAAGGTGACCCTCTCGATGCTCCCGGTCAGCCTTTCTGGCGATGGTTGCGGGCGGTTCACGAGGCGATTCTAGCACGGCCGCTCAATCCGGCGCAGCGGCCGTTGGTTTTCTTCGTACCACAGGCGGTTGGGGGACCGTGCCCGCCTCGGACGCCGGGGGAGTCCAGAACGATCGTGAGGCTCAGCGGAGAGGCCCATCGCACCTGAGCGATCAAGGCCAGCTCGTGCATGCTCGGCAGCCGTAACTGGGCAGTTCGGACCGAGCCGCGCCGGGGGTGCGGCTGTTCATAAAGACTGGAGCGCTATTTGTGCTGGGTATTCGATGTTTGGCGAAGAGAGGATGCGTATCTAGTGAATTCAAACTGGCGTTTGGCGGTGGCGGGACAAGGTGCCGTGGGCATGGTGTCCCGTCGCCAGAGAAAGACGTCTCGAATGTACGAGAAAGGTGGTGAACATGGGTTGGTGGCAAACGGATGACGGCATCATCGGAGATCCCCCTGCGGATCTGGTCGACGCCCTACCGGATTGTCCGGCCACGCCGGCCGACATTCCGCCGGAGACGCGAACGGCCATCGAGGCCTGTTATCGGGCGCAGTTTGGACGGTTGCCCACCATCGGTGAACTGCGAGATCTGCTGGCGTTCTGCCAGTGACGGACCGCAGCGGTGGGTCTCACTCTTTGAGAAAGGAGAAACACCGGCTTCCGGGGCTGTGCCGCAAAAAGCCCCCATCTGAGTGGCCAACCTGAGAGCGGAATATGCGGTACAGACAGCGTGCAACGCCGACCCCAAGACAACCCTTCAGCCGCTGCAGGCACGAATTCGTCCCACGTCAGCCGAAAAACCCAATCCTTCACGGCTGATCCATCGCCTCGATTTGCTGACCGACAGGATGGGACTTCCGTCTGTGTGGAGGTTCCGTCGATGGGCGGCCGGGTCTTGTTCTTCAGAAAGGAGATCACGAATCATGTTTCATTCGCTGGATGGCGTTGATTGGGAATTGCTGCATCGGCAGAAGCTCGTCCTGCTCAATCAGATCAACGACGGACGTCTGAAACCGTCCGATCAAGAGGCGTTGTGGGGGATCGTCCATCTGCTGGACGCCCTCCAGGATGACGCCATCACCGCCGGGCGCTGGGTGTTTCCAGACGAACCGGTGATGAACGGAGGTGCCTGATGTCTCGGGAGACTGAGTGGCGAACGGTTGCGGCCCAGACCCTCTACCACGGCTACCCGGATTCCGACCTGCTGCCCATCGAGCCTCCAGGCTCGGGGCAGCCGATCGATGCGTTCAAGCATCAGGCTGAAGCGGCCGGCGACACGTTGTTCCTGTTTCTGTGCCGTGAGGCGGCAGATGACATCGACGCCCTGGAGTACCTGAACCGGCTCGATCGTGCAGTCCGGGATATCGAGGCCGTGCATGCTGCTGTGACCGAGCAGATCGTGGACCGTGCTTGGCACCTGCCTGCACCTGACGATTCGCACCGGTAGCCTGCCCCCAAGCCCCAGACGGTCCCGGCTTGCTGATTGTC
>JBHHUV010000199.1:0-5529 GCA_046754005.1 Phycisphaerae bacterium
CCATCGTGCCCGGCAGCAGGCACAATCGGCCGCGACGACGCAACCGGCATCCAACGGCGCGCTCCGGGCGAACGCGGGGGTGACGGTACGCCCTAATTCGCCACGCAACGAGATACTCACTCGCCTGTCGCTGACTGCCGTCAGCCCGCCGGAGCCGACGGTCATCAAGGTGAATGATCTGATCGGCGTGATCGTTCGCCATCGGTACAACTCCAAGTCGGATGCGAAGCTAAAGCAAGACAGCGAATGGGATCTCACGGCCAAACTGGAGGCTTGGTTTCGTATTCATGATCGCAAGCTGGTGCAGCAGCCTCTGCGAGGCGGAAAGCCAGAAGTGAACTTCAACAACACCAACGATATGAATAACAAAGTGAAGTCCGATCGAAAGGACATCCTGGAAACCCGCATGATGGGCAAGGTGATTGATGTCAAACCGAATGGAAACCTCATCATCATCGCGGCGTATTCGATCGGTACCGATCTGGATACACAGACACTCGTCATGAGCGGTGAAGTCAATAGTCGGGATATCAAGCCCGATCGAACGGTGACGAGCGACAAGATATTCGATCTGAAAATCGGAACAGCCTCTCACGGCGCGGTCGTGGACACGATCAAACGCGGCTGGTTCAAGGAATTAGTAGATAGCTTGAAACCGTTTTAAGGAATACATCAACACACGGACTACATAAACAAAGCTCTGTGGTACCGGTTTCCAACCGGTGTGAGACACGGCATGGATGAGCATATGAGTACTCTTAAGCTCAATAGAATACGAACGACGATCCTCGCCACGACATTGGCGTGCCTGATCGCCTCTTCGGCGACACCCGTCGCGGCCACGATCATCGCCGATGTCACCCATCTCAAGGGCCGGCGACAAAACCATCTGATGGGCTACGGCCTCGTCGTCGGACTCAACGGCACCGGCGACGGCGACAAGTACGCCGCCTCCATCCGCCAGTTGCAGTCGATGCTGGAGAAGTTCGAAGTGCCTGTGATGCAATCCGAACTCAAGGGTACCAAAAACGTCGCCATCGTCTGGGTCGAAGTGACGATGCCGGAGAACGGGATTCGAGAGGGCGATCGAGTAGATGTTCACGTCAGCGCGGTCGGGGCCTCGAAGAGCCTTCTCGGCGGCCGGCTGGTGATGACGCCGATGCAGGACGTTACCCGCAGCGGGCTCTACGCCTGGGCGCAGGGAGCCGTTCGTGTGACGAATCTGAAACAACCGACCACGGGGATCATCACCCGGGGCGCGGTGATGGAGGAGGATTTCATCCATCACTACATCAACGACGCATGGCAGATCACCCTGGTGCTGGAGGATATCCACGCGAGTCACGCACTCGCGGCCGTGATTGCCCAGAGCATCAATGAAGATCAATCGGAAATCGGGCAGGTGCGCAGGTTGGCCCTGGCCACCGATCCCAAGAATGTCATCGTCTCCATCCCCGAGGCGGAACGGGGCAACCCGGCGGAGTTCATCGGCCGGATCGAGGGTCTGGAGCTTTTGATGCCCCAGGGGGAGGGGCGCATCGTGATCAATCGAGCCACGCAAACGATCGCGATCGGCGCCGGTGTGGAAATCGGCGAGGCGATCATCGCCCACGGCGGAATGACCATTCGAACCACGACGCCGGCGATCAAGCCGACCGTCGAGACGCCGAAAATCGAGGACAAGCGCGCGGTCAAGATCGGCTCCGGCCAGCGCGGCGGCGCGAAGCTCCAGGAACTGGTGGACAAGCTGAACGAACTCAACGTGCCTGCGAAGGACATCATCGAAATCATCGAGACGCTGTACCGCGCTCAGAAGATACGCGGAAAGCTGGTCTACACGGATACGACCGACAAGGAATAGGCGATATGGAACCGTCCGGCATCGGGACAACTTCATCGGCACAATTCAAGCTTGCCACAGCCTTCCCGCACGCTGCGAACATCGAGCGCTCGGCCGCACCGGCACCCGGATTGCCGGAGTCCGAGCTGCGCCGAAATGTCGGTGAGTTTGTTGGGAACGCGTTTTACGGAACCTTGCTCCGGGAAATGCAGGACTCCAAAATCAAAGGGAAATACTTCCACGGCGGTCGCGGAGAGGAAATCTTCCAGTCACAACTCAACATGGAAATGTCCAAACGGATGGGCCAGGCGTCGAACGATCCGATCGCCAACAAGATGTACGACGCGTTTGCACGGCGGCTCGGCAGCCGACAGCCGGCTCGGAAGACGGGTGAGAGTCTCGCATGAACAGAAAAAAAATCGATCAATTGACGGATGATCTGGCATTGATTCTCGATGAACTCATCGAGCAACAGGCGACACTGCACGACGGGGTGCGCGCCAAGCTGGAGGCCATGCGACGTGCGGATACGGAAGAAATGATAGCGCTCTCGCACCACGAAGGTGGCATTGTGTCGCAGATCAACGCGTTGGATCGAAGGCGCCGCCAGGTGATCACTGAGTTTGCTTCGGCGCTGTCGTTACCGATCCATGACGGAGCCGATCACCTCTCACTGCCCGTGTTGGCGGAACGATTGGAGGAGCGGCACCGAACGCGACTCACTCGCCTGGGAGCGGCGCTTCGTGAGAAAATGCTTCAAGTGGCGGAAGCGAATCGAGTCGTGGAATTGGTTAGTCGTGAGATGCTGGCGCATTTCGACAACCTGTTTTCCGCTTTTACACAAGACGAGAACGAGCCTCGGATCTATTCGCGCGGCGGCGCGATGGAAGACGGCGCCGGGGCCAAGGTTCTGGACGCGGTAGGGTAAAACAATGGGACTCACTTCGGCACTGGGAATCGGAAGAACCGCGTTGGCGGCTTATCAGGCGGCGTTGCAGGTGGCAGGGCAGAATATCGCCAATGCCTCGACACCGGGATATACGCGCTCCAGCGCACGGCTGGCCGCGGTTCCCGGCGCGAAATTGCGGGCCGGCCAACTCGGCAACGGTGTCAAGCTCGCGACGATACGGCGCAATATAAGCGAATCCGTTCAGACGCGACTCCGGTCGGCTGTTTCCGACAAGTCTTCCGCCGGAACCGAACGCAGCGCGGTAAGTCGGCTGGAAATCCTGTTCAATCCACTCGGCGACTCGAACCTGGGCTCGTTGTTGTCGGAGTTCTTCGGAGCCGTCAGCGATCTTCAGAATAACCCCGAGAACTCCGCCACACGCGGAATCGTCGTCAGCACCGCTTCGACGCTCAGCCAGCGAATTCAGGACATCCGAGACGATCTCATCGCGCAGCGAAATGAGATCAATTCCGACATTACGAATGTCGTCGATCGCGGCGACGAGATCGCGACCGAGATCGCCGATCTGAACGTGCGTATTACCCTGGCCGAGGCAGGCTCAGCCGGTCCGGCTTCAGCACTGCGCGATCAACGCGATCAGTTATTAAGCGAGTTGTCCGAATTCTTCGAGATCACGGTCCGCGAACAACCCTCCGGCGCTGTAAATGTCTTTATTGGGAGCGAGGCCCTGGTTCAGTTCGGCACCTCATTTGGGCTCACCAGTTCGACCGAAATCGACAGCAACGGCCTGGCGGCCCTGGTCGTCCGATTCAAGATCAACAATGGCCCCGTCACGACCGGCAGCGGCATGATCGACGGCTTGATCACCTCGCGTGATACCTACAACCAGACTCAATTCGATCGGCTGAATGCCTTCACCGCCGGCCTGATCAACGAAGTCAACAAGGTTCACTCTAGCGGGCAGGGCCTGTCTGGCTTCTCCCAGTTGACCGGTGTGACCAAGGTGCTCGATTCCACACAGACGCTGACCACGGCGAACAACGGAATCACGTTCACCCCCAATACGGGATCATTTTTCATGGATGTGAAAGACACGACCACCGGCGCCACCCTTCGAACGCAGATTAACATCGACCTCGACGGCATCGGGACCGACACGACATTGGACTCTCTCGCCGCCGACATCAATGCCAATGTCGCAAACGTCTCGGCGACGGTGTTGTCGAATGGCCAACTGGAATTGACCGCTACGAGTGGATCCACCTTTACTTTTTCGGATGATACGTCGGGTGTCCTGGCGGCGCTGGGTGTCAATACCTTTTTCACCGGTAACGACAGCCTGGACATTGCGGTCAATCCCCTGATAGCCGGCAACCCATCTTTTCTCGCCGCGGCCCAAAGCGATTTCACGGGTGACGGGAGCAACGCGACGGCCCTGGTCGGCGTGCAGGATCTGGCAGTGGCGAGCCTGGGTGGTGTGTCGCTGAATGATCACTACAACGCGTCTATGGCCACGCTCGCGGTCAGTGCATCGAGCATCGATAGTGCCAACGATGCGGCGGGGATTATTTTTGATTCTTTGACGGTCCAGCGGGAGAGCATCTCCGGCGTGAATCTCGATGAAGAGGCGGTCTCGTTAATCAGTTTTCAGAGGGCCTACGAAGGGGCCGCTCGATACATGCGGGTTGTGGACGAAATGATGCAGACCTTGTTGGGCTTGGTGCGGTAATCGGCGCCGAAGTGTGCGTCAACAAACTCGGGGAGTCGAATACGACCCGCGCTGCGGTGACTCCAGGTGTTAGGACGCATTAACAGTGTGATACGGCGATTCGGAAAGTAAACAGATGTCGATCAGTTCTTCAGGAAATCTATCTCGCGTCTCGACGAGCCTGCGAACCTTTACTCTGATCTCGCAGTTGCAGCAGAACAGCCTGCGCGTCTTTCAGGAGGAACAGCGCATCAGTTCCGGGAACCAGCTTCTGTCCATCAGCGAGGATCCCATTGCCGCGGAGAAAATTTCCCGAATGATTCGTTCGTTGGACGGCCAGGATCTGATCCTCGAAAACCTGCGCCAGGCGGATGGTCATCTCGCCGCCGCGGACAGCGCGATCAGCGAGATCGGAGATCAACTCAGCGAGGCGGCCCGAATCGCCAGCGAACAGGCAGGCAATCTTCAGACGGCCGAAGAACGCGCCTCGCAGGCCCAAATCATTGACAGCATCATCGGGCAGCTCAAGAGTATCGCCAATCGACAGTTCCAATCCCAATACTTGTTCGGCGGCCGACGCATCGATCTGGCGGCCGTCGACGAATCCTTTGGGCGAATCACCTTCCTGGCGGATCAGGGCGATCGGCGAACACTGGTTGATTCGGCCACCGCGCTCCCCTTCAACGTCACCACCAGCGATTTGTTTGGCCTGCGGACCGAAGTCGTCGGCGGCTATGCGAATTATGATGTTCAACTCAACACGGCCGGGCGCATCAGCGAACTGGGCGGGGCCAATAACGCCGGCGTTCAATTGGGACCCATTTCCGTGACCGAAGTCGGCGCGGGCCTTACATTCCAGGTCGACTTCACCGGCGCGGAGACGGTCACGGATCTGATCACGAAATTCAATGACACCGCCGCGACCGCGGGCAGCTCTCTGACGCTGGGTATCAGCCCGGCCGACGGTGCGACGCTTCGGATCACGTCTCTCACCAACGACATCATCGTCAGCGATGTCGCCATAATTATTTTTCCTTTTGATACTTTCAATCCTCACTTTACCTCTGTCAG
>JBHHUV010000200.1:0-5511 GCA_046754005.1 Phycisphaerae bacterium
ACGGTCCGACACGTATCCACCCATCGCCGGTCGATGGAAGGTTCGGTTTTCCAGGAGCGATGAGCCCGCGGTCGGCATCTTCGACCAGCGGCCTGACGGCGCGGTCGAGGGCACTTTTCTGACGACGACGGGAGACTATCGTTTCCTCGCCGGCCGCTATGAAGCCGGCCGTCTTCGACTTTCCTGTTTCGACGGGGCCCACGCCTTTCTGTTCGACGCGTCCATCCAACCGGACGGCTCGCTCATGGGCGATTTCCAGTCGCGCGACACCTGGCACGAAACCTGGACCGCCACCCGCGACGACAAGGTTGCCCTGCCCGACGGCTTCAAGCTGAGTCGAGCCACCGATCGGCCATCCCTGGAAAATCTGAAATTCCGCGATCTCAGCGGCACCCTCCGCTCGCCGGCGGATGCGGCCTTTGCCGGCACGGTTCGGATCATCGAGGTCTTCGGTTCCTGGTGTCCGAACTGTCACGATGCGTCGGCCTACCTGTCGGAGCTTGACCACAAGTATCGAGACAGGGGACTTTCCATCCTCGGCCTGGCATTCGAAGTCACCGGCGATTTCGAGCGAGATGCTCGACAGGTCCGCAGGTTTATCAGACGGCACGGAATTGAGTTTCCCGTCCTCCTGGCCGGTCTCTCGGACAAAAAGGAGGCGTCCAAGGCGCTGCCTTTTCTGGATCAGGTACGAGCCTACCCGACCACCCTCTTCTTGAAGGCAGACGGTACGATTCAGGCCGTTTATACGGGTTTCTCCGGCCCGGCGACGGGGGAGGAATATCAGGGGCTTCGCCGAAAGTTTGAGAAGTTGATTGAGACGATGTTGACGGACCCGTTGAAGAAAGAACCGGAAGTCAGGAAAGGGTGAGTGACATCTCCCAAACGTGATCGAATCGGATATTGATTGAGAGGAGGACATCCATGCATGTCAAGAGGATTTACTCGGCCGCGCTGATAGTCGTGCTTCTGAATTTGCCGGCTCTGGCGGACAAGGGAATCGACAAGCTAATCGAGTCCTACCAGGAGGCCGAAGCGAAGTGGGTCGACTCGAACGAGGCCTCGGATTCATTCGATTGGAAGACCCATCCAGTCAAAGATTTCATGCCCAGGTTTCGGAAGATCGCCGAGGCCGATAAGGGCAAACCACCGGCATTTGAGGCCCTCGTCTGGATGTTGATGAATGTCCAGCCGGTGCGGCAGATCGACGGCGACAAGGCGGCGGACACGCTCAGCGCATGGGCGATGGAGCGGCTGAAGGGGGATCATGCGTCGGACGTTACGTTCCTGGATCTCTCCACCCGATTGCAATTCCTGGCCTATGAAATCGATCTGGATCTGCTCGTTCCCTACTACGAGGCCGTGATCCAGGAAAGCAAGGATCGGGAGAAAAGAGCCTTTGCGACGTATAATCTCGCCGCCGCTCTGTACAGTCCTTTCTCGCGGCGCGGCATGTTGCCCGATCCCAAACGCCTGAAGGCCGATCGGGAGCGTGGAAAGACACTCTTCTATAAGATCATCAAGGACCACGACGGAACCAAGGCGGCGGAGGCCGCCAGACCCTTCATCTTCGAGATTGAGCATCTTCAGATCGGACAGAAGGCGCCCGATATCGTGGGCAAGCTCCCCGACGGAAAAGAGGTTCGCTTGTCGCAATACCGAGGTCAGGTGGTGCTGCTGGATTTCTGGGGCTTTTGGTGAGGGGGTTGCGTCGCGATGCTTCCGTCACAGCGGAAGCTGGTCGAGCGGCTGAAGGACAAGCCCTTCACGCTGCTGGCGATCAACAGCGACCGAATGAGCCGGTCGGCTCTGAAAAAGAAGCTGAAGAAGAACAAGATCACCTGGCCGAACCTGTGCGAAGGTGGCGAGATGCCCGTCAGCAAACGCTGGAACATCCACGGCTGGCCGAGCCTGTTCGTCCTGGACCACGAGGGGATCATCCGCGCCCGTGATCTGCACAGCGCGCCCCAGATCGAAAAGCTCGTAGACGATCTGCTCACCAAGGCGCCGAAGAGCTGAGCGATACGCCATGTTGCTTACGCATAGGGGGGCGAACGATCAAAGGAGCCCATCATGGGTCTGTTTTGGGACTTGATTCAGCAGAGCCAGATCAGCAATCAGAAGGCACAGTCGGCCGACCTGAATACGCGCGTGCAGAGACTGGAGGATGAATTGCTCCAGACGAGGCAGCTCCTGCACACCCTGGTCAGCCGCATGGAACAGCACTTCGGCGAGGATCTGAATCAAGACGGCCGCATCGGTTAGGCTGCGGAATGTGTATTCCTTAAAGACACCTGTTGTGGATCATCTCAACGGGGTGAGCCCGTTTATGGATCGGGTTTATGCTTCTTTCGCTTAATTGCCTTTCCCGGCAGAAATCTTCTGGCCCGGACACGAATCCGGCGTGCGATTTTGACCGCATCCCTTGCTTCGTTCATGGGAATCGATTCGTAATTACCTGGATAACGCGTGATCGTCGCGTACTCTGTTAATCTATCTTGTTCGCCGGTCTCAAGTTCCGGCCGGATTGCGACAGGAACGAGCCCCAGTAGCTCATTGATGTTGTGGGTTCTTGGAAAGACGATCCCCTCCATTACCAGCAGGGCTTTGAGATACTTCTCCACACATTGCTGCGCATGGAAACATACAATCTCGGTAGGGCAGTCTTCGTCTATCTTGAGCATATGAGACGCAGTCTTGAAAGTCCGCCTTGGCAACCCACTCGCCCACGACAGACAGAACTTGCTCATGCTCGGCCATACAGGAGCTTCCCTTCCCGATCGGCCGGGTGTTCAACCGTCCCTACGATATCCCTGCGCCATTCATATTCCTCCGGCCTGCTGACAATGATATCTTTCGGAACAGGTACATCATGCAGCGCCGTGCGAATCTCCAGTTGTTTCTCCCGCTTGGAACCCTGCACCGACATCACCACAAGAAAATCGAAATCACTGTCCGGTCTCGCGTCTCCCCGGGCGCGCGAACCGATCAGGATGATCTTCTCCGGTTGAAACCGATTCACGATCACATCCACAATCCGATTGATCTGATCATGTACGGACTCTCCTCGATTCGACATTGCTCTCGGGTTCCTTCATCGCTCAGCGACCCAATGTGAAGCGTTCCGAATATCCGTATTTACCCGATATGGAGTTTTTCTCCAATGCACAATGCACAGGAGTACAATTCCGATTCGCAACATGATTCGGCATCATTCATCGGGAATCCAAGCTCATTTGGCCTTGCCTGCCATTCTATCTTGACGGAATAATCTTGATGAGTCCAGATTCCCTGTCCAATTCTGAGAACAGCCGACGGATAAACAGGTGAACTGTTGATTTCTCCCCCCCGTCCCGTTGCGAGGGGCCGGATGAGACGCCTACCCCCCTCGGGCGTTGTGTCGGCCGCCGCGCGGGCGGGGGTTCTGTGTTGCGCCTCTCCATCAGAAGCCAGCAGGTGGGTCCGATAGCCCACTTCTCTTGGCAAGTCTTCTCCTGATGCGACCGACTTGGGGGATATGGATACTGATTCCATACCGCTCTATGACGGTGAGCCTTCGGGCGCGAAGATCATCCACGAAACGCATCGGTCTGAATCGTTTGACGGCCCGGCATCCACGGAAAGCGCTGAGACTGCGGGACCGCTTCGACACAAACGGCGGACGCCGAGAAAGGACTGTTCGCACATTCAGGTGTGTTTCTCGCCGTGCGATCCGTCTGGTCGCGTGGAGCATGTCGCCTGCCCGGTTTTCAATATCTCGCGGGGTGGATTCGCCCTTGAGTTCGATCGGGCTCTTGATGTCGGCGTTACGGGCCATATTTCCTATCTGACGGCCGGACATCGACCGGTTCGGGTGAGTTGCAGTGTTCGGCACTGTTTGGCGATCGGCGGCGGTCGGTATCGGCTGGGGATTTCGCTGGATCGATACCTTGACCACGAGGAGCGGAGACCGGCGAAGAAGATCTCCGGTCGCGATGTTGCGCCGAGTGTTCGTACCCGTTCGCTTCGGGCGCGCACCTGCTGAGTCGAATGTGTCGGATTTGTCGGACATTGTTGGGGTGACATATCTTGTAACTTGTTATTTATTAACAAGTTAAGTTGTGTCGCTCGAGATAGAACCGGCATTGATCAAGGCCCTTTTTATCGGTCGTGTTTTCAGTCCATTTTCGCGTGGGTGAAGACGCCGAACCGTTACAATTACAACAAAAAAACATCAAGATCACGGAAAGTCCGCAAAACGAAGTGCGCCTTTGTTGTATAATCGAGTCGGTGTGTGATGGTGTGTGATGGTGTGACTTGGGACGCTACAAAAGCACATGCTTGGATCGCAGGTGTCCTATAATCCGTGCCGCAGGCTTGAATCCTGAGACTTTCAACCCCGGCATGCCGGGAGAAGCCGGTGTCACTGGTTTATCAGGATGAATGCTGATGACGCTGCATTTGTGAGACTCCGGTTTCCATGACGGACGAAGCCACCCAATACAGCGATATTCCCCCTCCGTCGTCGGTCCTGCCGAGCGATTCCTTCCCCGGCTACGAGTTGCTGGCGGAGATCTACCAGGGCGGTCAGGGGGTCGTCTACAAGGCGGTGCAGCAGGCAACCAAACGGATCGTGGCGCTGAAGGTACTTCTGACCGGGCCGTACGCCTCTGCCAAGCAGCGACACCGGTTCGAGCGGGAGATCGACCTGGTTGCCGCCCTTCGGCATCCCAACATCGTGACCGTTTACGACAGTGGCGTGACGCGGGACAACCGCCATTTCTTCGCCATGGAGTACATCCACGGCACCAGTCTGAGCGCCTACCTGTCCGAGAACGCGCCGGGCATCGACGCGATCCTTCGGTTGTTTCTGAAGATCTGTCAGGCGGTCAATCATGCCCATCAGCGCGGGGTGATCCACCGCGACCTGAAGCCGGGCAACATTCGGATCGACGCCGCCGGCGAGCCGCACGTTCTGGATTTCGGGCTGGCGAAGGTGGCCGGGCCGGATCTCTCGGCCGGGGCGCCGGTGACGCTGACCGGCGAGTTCACGGGCACGCTTGCCTATGCCTCGCCCGAGCAGACACTGGGCGATCCGCACCAGATTGATATTCGCACCGACGTCTATTCTCTGGGGGTGATCCTCTACGAGATGCTGACCGGCAAGCCCCCCTATCCGGTCGACGGACGGATCAACGAGGTGATGAAGCACATCTCCGAGACTGAGCCGAAGAAGCCATCGAGCCTCGGCCGCCGGATCAAGAGTGAAGTGGAAACGATCGTCTTGAAGGCCCTGGCCAAGGATAAGGATCGGCGGTATCAATCCGCCGGAACCCTGTCCCGGGATATCGAACACTACCTGGCGGGCGAGCCGATCGACGCCAGGCGGGACAGCAGTTGGTATCTGTTTCGCAAGCTCGTGCGGCGGCATCGAGTACACATCGCCGTCGCCGCGGTGTTGGTCATCGCGATCGGGTTGGCCGCGTACAACCACAGCCGGGTGAGCCGGATGGCCCGGGCGGCGTTGATGGA
>JBHHUV010000201.1:0-5492 GCA_046754005.1 Phycisphaerae bacterium
AGCGGAATGATCGTGCCCCGGAGCGGAATGATCGTGCCCCGGATGCCGGGACGGCTGTCGGTCCGCCGCCTCATGTGTCATGGACCCATGAGTCGGGGCGGCGTTCGGGCACCGCTCCAGCGGTCAATGCGCGGACAGCCTTCCCCGCAGGCTCGCTTCGATGCTTCGCCTCGGCGGATTCGAGTTCGGCCAGTCTGCTATGACCGGTTCGGGTTTTGCCCGCGCGACACACCTCTATCCACTCATCGGCAAATTGTCCGGAGCGGATCTCGTTGAGGATTGCGTGCATCTCTCGGCGGGTTTCATCCGTCACCAACCGAAGTCCGCGGGTCAGTCCTCCGTAGGACGCGGTGTTGGAGATGCGTCGTCGCATTCCGGCCAGACCTGTCGTGTATTGCAAGTCCACGACTTGCTTGACTTCGTGGATGCATTCGAAATAGGCCACTTCTTCGGGGAAGCCCGCCTCGACGAGTATCTCGAATGCCGCCTTCATCAGTTCGATTACACCACCGCATAGAACCGTCTGTTCGCCGAAGAGGTCGGCCTCACATTCGATCGCGAAACTGGTCTCGATCATTCCGCCTTTGCCGCCGCCGATGCCCGCTCCCCAGGCCAGTGCGAGGGATCGCGCCTGCCCGCTGGCGTCCCGGTGGACCGCGAGGATGCACGTCAAACCTCCGCCGCGCTGGTATGCCGTGCGAACCAGTGCGCCGGGGCCTTTCGGAGCGATCATGATCACATCCACATCATCCGGCGGGACGACTTGTCCGAAACGAATGGCGAATCCATGGATGAATCCGAGGGCCTGATTTTTGCGGAGGAATGGCGCGATCTCTTGCGTGTGGATATCGCCCATGGCTTCGTCGGGCAGGGCGTATATCAGCAAGTCCGCCCGGCGTGTTGCCTCCTCGATCGAAAGTGGATCGAATCCATTCTCGATCGCGAGGGCATGGTTGGGTCCGCCCGGTCGTTGTGCGACAAGCACCGTATGGCCCGAATCTCTCAGGTTTTGGGCGTGGGCCTGACCCTGGCTGCCATAGCCCAACACCGCGATCGTCCGTGCATGCAGCATAGACGTATCGACATCCTGCTCGTAATAGACAGTCGAACTCATCTGATCATCACCGGTTTTCAATTTCCGTGGCAGCGGTTTCCCTCGGGTTTGTGTCGGAGGTTCCGAACCTGCGACCTCTGTTTTTCATCCACTTCGGGTCTTCCTTAGATTCGGTGCCCGGATGCCGCGTGTGGATTATGCTATGATATCGTCATGATTGAAATGGATGCACAATGGATAGATCATCGATTTGAGGTCACCGAGCCTCGCCGCAATGGTGCAATGGGTTGGTATGGCCTGATGGGGCTTGCGACCGGGGCCTTCCTCATTCCCGCGTTCCAGGGCGAAGAATCGGACATTCCACGGTGGATCCTCTACACGTTGCCCTGGGGGGTGGTCTTTGGCATGCTCGTTTTTCGCTGGATCGTGGTTCGCCGAGAAGTTCGTCATCGGCGGGCGATTTCGGAGGCTTGGGATCACTCCCGATTGTGCGACTGGTCGATGGTGGAACAATCGCTTGAGGGTCTGATGGATCGGCCCATCCGATCCGCCAGCGATCGATGTCAGGTATTCGTATTGATGGCGGGCCTTGCGGAACAGTCTGGTCTTTATGGGCCCGCGACACATATATACGAAAGACTACTTGTGGAGCGAATCGGCGACGGCTACCAGCTTCAGCAGGCACAGCTCGCACTCACCTCGGCGAAACTTCGAAACGAGGAACTGACCGACGGGGTTCGGATGCTCGATCGGCTGGAAAAAGTCCCCATGCCGCTCGCCCTTCGCGCGGTTCATGATCTGATCCGTCTTTACCAGCAGGTTTTCATGGGTCACTTCGAAAACGCCGTGAAGGATTTACAGGAGCGTCATGAGCTCTTTCGACGTTATCTCTCGACGCGTGCGGGTTATGGTTACGCCCTTTTTTCCACGGCCCTGCACCAGCTCGGTCGCCCCGAAGAGGCGTCCAGGCTCTGGCTCGATGCGACCGCCCTGATTCCGGCCGCCAGACTGGTCCAAGAATATAAATGTCTGGAGGCGGTTTCCAATGCTTATCCGGCAACGGAGCATCGCTTATGACCTGTGGAGAGGCACGCGAGCTCGTCACATTGCTTCGTCGCCGGTTTTTGATTACGACCCTTACGCGCGCAGTCCTGCTTATTGTCATCGGACTAAGTGTTTTCGCGGCCTGGGTGAGTGCGGGATCCGAGTTGTATCGACGGATTTTCTGGGGATCCGCATCGGGCGCGGGGCTGGCCTGGGTTGCCCTCATGTTTTTCAGTATTCGACAGGCACGCGCCTCGAACCAGGCCATGGCGTTCATCGCCTCGGGCCGACTCGATCTGGCCGAAGAACGACTGCGTGGCGCCTTGCAGCAATTCAGTTTTTTCAGGAATGGGTTGTTGCTGGCCTGCCACAATCTTGCCGTTGTCGCCCATGGTCGCCAATGCTATCCGGCCGCGGCCGAACTCTGCGAAGGGGTTCTGTCGCTCCACAAGGGGATTCGCAAGGGTCTCTCCAGGGGAATCGGTCGAACCTGTCGGATTCTTCTGGCGGACTGTCGCCTGTTTCTCGGGGATGCCGCTTCCGCCCTTCGCGCGATCGAACCCATCTCTCTCGATGATCCGGTTCTTAATCTCTCGGAACAACTCCTTTTTCTCCCGGTCGAACTGCGCTGTCGCATCGCACAGGCAGACTACGCCGGTGCGACAGCCAATCTCCCCTGGAAACTTCGTCGGGCGGAGTTGCTTGACTCTCCCAAGGCCGCACTGGTCCACGCCCTGCTCGCAGAGGCATGCCGCCGGACCGGTCAATCCGAAACGGCCGCCTTCCTGCAGGGTCGAGCGGAGTTGTACCACGACCTCGACGATCTGGAAGACCAGTACGGAAAATTGCGGGATTCAACCGGGAACCCCAATAGTACCGATAATAACCAGGATAATGCGACAATAACAGGGCAATAAGTGTGGCAGTCCAACGCATTTCAGGGCCGCCGCTCCGGATGATTCCGGCTGCTCATAGGAGATTCGTCCATGATGATGTCCGCTTGGGTTCTGCCACTCTTGCTAGTCGGTCAAACGAAACCAATCGATCCCCCCACTCAAACACGTTCGAAGCCGGACCCGGAGACGGTCGCCAACCGACCGATCAGCCTGAAACCGGCACCGAAGGACGCCGATCCGATCAACTCGGAAACTGCCGACTGGCTGGTCGAACTCGCGCGGCATCAAGGTCATCTTGTCGGGCATTCACAACCGAGGAGCGCCTCCCTTCACATCATGGCCCTGCTGAAGGCGGCGATCGATCTGTCTCCCGATTGCGCCGATGCCTACTACTGGCTTTATGATCTGGAACATCGGCTTGGTCGGGAGGATGCCGCACGACGGGCCCTGGGCGAGTTCATCCGGCTTACGCCGGGCGATGTCACCGCTCGAATTCGGCACTTTGAACTTGAGCTGCGTGATCTTCAGACCAGCGAAGATCGTGCCGCCTATGTCAAGCAACAGCTTACTCTGAAAGACTTGCCCGCGCCATTTGAAAGCGAGCTGCGGGCCTGGCTTGCTCGGCATTATTTTGAACGGCGAGAAAACGGTTTCGCCATTCGAGAGTCGGAACATGCCCTGCGTCTTAATCCGGCCAACGTTGCCGCGCGTGAATTGGCCTATGACATGTTTGGCGAGACGGACCCGGCGCTTCAGCGTGTCGAGATGGCGCTGCAGTTGATCAGCATCAATCCGAGCCAGGCCAATTTGGTGTGGGATTTGGCTGAGTTTCTGGACCAACTCTCGCTTCATGCGCGTGCACAGGAATGGTACAACCGGGCCATCGAACTTCACACTCGGGCCAACACCGGCCCCGTTCCCGCCGAATTCTGGCACAAGCTCGCCATCTCCTACGCGAATTCGGGCAATTTCCAGCATGCCAAACAAAACGCAGAGAAGGCGCTGGAAATCAACCCAAACCTTCATACCGCCCGCTTGCTGCTTGCGAATGCTCTGAATGAATTAGGCAAGCCCAAAGAGAGTGCCGCCCAAATTGATCTCGTCGCCACGGCCTATGCGGCGCGCGAGCAGATTGTCATCAGTGAGAAACGATACGACGAAGCCGCCCGCATTGCCTGGTTTCATTGTTATCATCGGCCGAATCCGGACAAGGCGATGCGTTTTGCCGAGCTCGCCATGAAGGATCCCGAGCCGAGTTCTCTCGCGAAAGTCGCCCTCGGCTATGCCTTGCGACTCAATGCACAAACGGACGAGGCGATCAAGATCCTACAACCACTTGCCGCTCACGATCAGCTTGCCGCCTACGAGCTTGCCCGGGCTCGGATCGAACGGGGCGAGAAGAAATTGGCGATGACCACCCTGCACAAGGCGGCCACTACGCAATACTCCGGAATTGCTTACAACCTGATCGCGCAGCTTCTGAAGGACCACGGCGAAACACCGCCCAAACTCCCGACCAATACCCGGATCACAGATGCCCTGGACAAATTCCAGCGTGATGTCTTCGATTACCACCAAAGGCCGAGGGACTTTCTTACGTTTTCGGTGAAAGTCGAAAACGAGCCGACTCCGGCGATCGGTCCGTTGAACGTGGTGTTTCGGCTGGAGAACACCGGCCCTTTCCCCATCACCTTCGGCGAGGGAATGATGGCCCGGCCGCTGGTTGCCGTCAGCGCGCGTGTTGGTGGCAAAAACGGAAAAACCTACCCCGAAGTCGTTCAGGTGCTCTTGAACACACGGCCGATGCTCATGCCGGGCGACTCTTTTGAGAAAATTGTGTCGATCAATGTCGGCCCGATTCGCAACCATCTGCTTCGAACCATCTCCGAACCGGTGCCGGTCGAGATCACCGCGGTTTTTGATCCGATCTATGAAGACGATAGACTTAAAACAGGGATGGGATCCATCCAGGTCGGCCCGGTTAAGATCGTCCGCAGTGCGTTGGATCTCTCGCCTGAAGGCCTTGAAACGATCCTCGGCCGGGCTCGATCGACGGAGATCCGGACGCGGGCGCTGGCGGCCGAGCAGATCGGGGCGATCCTGGCCTCCGCCGGCGCCGGGCTTCCCAAGGCTGTCGCCGGCGACATCCCGATCGACACACTGCACGCGGCCCTGGCGGATTTGCTCTCGGACGACGCCTGGGTTGTCCAATCCCACGCGTTGGTCGCGGCCGGCTGGTTTGATCTTGACAATCGCGTCACGGTCGCCGCCGCCCCCTGTGTTCGCGACAAGAAGCCGATCGTCAAACTTCTTGCCGTCCGGCTGTTCGCGGAAAAACAGGGAGAGGCCTTCGAAAAGGTGCTCAAGCACCTCAGCCAGTCCGATGTCACCGATTATGTTCGCATGATGGCGGCGAGCTATCTGCCCGACGAGGCACAGGCCCAGGCCGGCGCCCTGGCCGAACCCTGATCGATTCTGAAAGACAACAATCGCCGATC
>JBHHUV010000202.1:0-5477 GCA_046754005.1 Phycisphaerae bacterium
TCTGACTCATTCGTATTTTCCAGTGTGCCCGATAAGCGGCGGCTGTTCGGCCCCGTTGGGGCAAGGAGGAACGGATTGCAGTCATATTAGTTGGAGGCTTCTCCTCGATCGTTGAGGACACTGTCGACGATCGCCACCAATTCCTCCGCGGGTGCGAGTCCGAATGCCTTCTTCCACAGGCCCTGCGCGTCGTTGCCGATCATAAACAGGTTGCTGTGATCCTCTCGATTTTCCACGTACATGCCGAATTTGCGCAAGGCCGTTTCGACATTCTCTTTCGATCCCGTCAGGAAATACCAGCCCGGTCCGACGTTGAGGCCCTGGGCGTATTCCTTCAGTCGTTCGGGCGTGTCGACCGTCGGGTCCACGCTGATCGACAGTAGGAACAAATCTTTTCCCATACGATCTTCGAAGGCCTTGTAGACTTCCGTAAGCTGCCGATTCATAACCGGGCAGACTCCCGTACAACTCGAGAAGAAGCTGTCGATCACGAGGACGCGCCCGCGCATCAAGTCGGTGTAGAGGCGATGGGGTTTGCCGTTCTGGTCGAGAAGTTCGACATCGGTAAAGTAGTTCTTTGCCTGCGAATTCTCTTTGCGCGTTTTCGGCGTGTGATCCGCGACCGGTCGGGAGTCGATGACCTTCTTGGCGACGTCATCGGCTGACACGGCTTTTTTCGGGGCTTTCGGCCCGACGACATCCTGGATCGCCCGACTGAGATCGGCCGCGGGCGACAATCCGGATACCAGCTTCCAGTGGTTTTTGGCATCATCGCCGATCAGGATCAGGGGTGAGTGATCCTGGGGATCGGGTGTGAACGACTTGAGCGACTTGAGGAGATTGTCCACGGTATGTTTGTCGCCGGTCACAAACGTCCAGCCGGGTTTGGTGTTGAAGTTTTTGCTCCATGCCTTGAGTCGCGTGGGAGTATCCGTGATGGGATCGACACTGATGGAGATGATCTTGATATCATCGCGTCCCTGTTCCAGCAGCAGATCCTGCACCTGGGACATGGTCGCGGTCAGCAGCGGGCAGATGGTTGTACAGGATGTGAAGAAATAGATGACGGCTACTTTGCGACCCTTGATCAGATCGGAATAGATCCGGACGGGATTGCCATCCTGGTCGAGCAATTCATAATCCGGAATCGTCAGGCCATCGGCACTTTGTACCGCGACCACGGGCTTGTCCGGCTTTTTCTCCTTGGCGACACAGCATGCGGGCTTGGCGCTGCCGCTTGTGACGACGGCGTTGTCTCCCGAAGACGAGACGGATTGTATTCCGCCCGTGGTACAGGCAGAGAGCCAGAGGGTGAAGAGCAGGGGGACCGCGCGCCTGCGAAGTGTCTTCCGATTCGTGTGAAGATGCGGATTCATTCTCAATGTCTCCTAGGGTGTCGCTCCGTTTGTCTTCTCTGCAGACGACGCACGGATTGAGATCGACGGAAAATCTCGGTAATGAAGTCCCAATGAAGCCACCTGGCAGAATACGTAGTACGCCCCTGAGCGAGGCAGAACGATGTTGGCCTCATAGATGCCATTTTTTGTATGCTTGGCCCACTGGCGCCGCTGCCAGTTCCCCGCGGAAAACGCCACCACATTCAAATCCTTCAGATCGTCGCGCGGCTGACCCGTGGCCGTATCCCGAACGGCGAATCGGATTCGCACCGACTCGCCGGCTACGACCTGCCGATTATCCAGAATGGGCTCAATCATGATCGGCTTCCTTTTATCCTTCACAATCGCGCCCGGCCGGTTTTCGACGTTCAGATCGAAACAGTGAACGAGTGGCGGAACATCGAGCAGGAAGGCCACGTCATATGCTCCGCTGTTATCCAGTTTGAGCTGGGTGGTATAGACTCCTGGGGATACTTCATTGAGGCTACGATCGACGACGAGCACACCGCGCGGTTCGCGGCCATAGTTCGTGTAGTGCCCCATGGGGGCGGCCATCCCCTCGCGGTAATAGTAGATCGTCTTGTCAACCGGGTTCGACACGACGACAGCGAGACCGCTGGGGGCCTGGTCGATGCCGCCGGCGAGACTGGGATGCTCCTCCATCCCGAAGGGTGTATGCCCTCCACTGAAGTCCACGACCGAGAGCGGGCCGTCATTGCCGACATGATCGAGCGGGATCATCAGGATCAATTCGCTCCCGCGAGATCGAACATAGGCGATATTCATCGTGAAGAAGATCTGGTCGGGTTCGGGGCCGACGTCGGCCGTCTGGATGATGGCGTTGCGAGCGACGTCAATGACTTCCACCGTGGCCTCGTTCAGATTGGCCACGAAGACATATCGATCGTCGGGCATGATCTTGATCGTGCCCAGGCCGGGTTTCGCGGGAATGTGGGTGATGAGGGCGTGGCTGTAGCCGTCGATCACCGCGATTTTTCCATCAACACCATCCACGACATAGGCACAGCGGCTTTCCGAGGAGTAGACCAGTTCGCCCGCGCTGCTGCCGATCTTGATGGTCTTAAGTGTTTTCAACGCCTGAACGTCGACGACGGCGACGGACGCAGTCTCATTGTTCGAGATATAGGCAAACGCGGAATCCTCGGAGAAGGCGATTTCGTGATGCCCTCGTCCGATCTTCAAGTTGGCGGCGACCTCCTGGGTGTCGGTGTCGATCACGGACACGATGCCCTGAACGCCATCCGCCGTTCTCTCGATGCAACTGATCCAGAGGTACTTGCCATCCGGCTGCATGCGGATGCGCGTGGGCTGTACGCCGACGGTCACGCGATGAATGATTTCCCAGTTGGCGGTGTCGATCACGGCGACCTGGTTGATGTGCGGCATCGTGACATACAGCCGCCTCTGATCCTGGCTGAGCAGCCAATCCTCACCGACGCCGGGCAGTCTGATCATGGCCAGGAGTTGGGTGCCGCCGTAGCCGAAGAGCGGATCGACCACGGTGATGCTGGGCTCATCGTTGAGCGCGAGCACGTAGAAGACATTCAGATCATGCTCCGCCCGGGTGCTCAGGCTTGCGTTGAGGAATGATTGGATCTTTTCCTTGCAGGTTTCGGCCTGGGTTTGACCTTTACCGTGAATCCATGCACCGGGGTTCACATTGGATAGGGGGGATCCGGTCGTCGCGTCCGTGATTTCGAAGCGAACCTCCACGTCATCGCCCGCGTAAATCGCGTCCCACTTGTTCTTTCCCTTCAGGGGTGCAATCGAATAGGTGACGGCAATCCCCATGTCCTCAAGGTGCTGGACATTCCGATAGGGTTGATTGACTATCGTTTTGGATTCAGACGCGAGCGGGCTGATCGATTCAGATGTTTTGATGCCGTCGGCATGGGACTGGCGAACTTCGATCGAACCACGGGGCTGTGTGCACGAGGCCAGCAGCAGAACGAGGGATAAGGAGACGGCCCCGCGCGTGATGCGACATGCCCTGGAGTGGGCGAGCCTGTTGATCAAGTACGCGGACTGCTCAATTGCCAAATGAGACGACTTGATAATCATATGACCGACCCTGGTGTGAGGCTGAGTTCCATCCTCGATCGCTCGAGGCGCCCGGTACCTCCATTTCTCTCCAGACCGGCGGTGATGCGATTGATCTAGCCCAAGCGCCGAACCATCGAACTTTTTAGAGGCTCCTGCATCACTTTATTCATGCAACATGGAGTAGGCAATCGTCGGAATCGGCATCGGTTGAATTTTCGGCCTTTCGATCTTACTCTTCGATTCATGATCACAGCCGCTGCCCGTTGAGCGGGTGTTGCACACTGGATTTCCGGACTATGATCGAACCGTTCCGAAAATGCTTGAATAAAAGGAACCTGATCGTCGAGATGTTTGCCTTGGTTCTGCCGTTCTGATGCGGTTCGTTTCGGAACCCATCCCAAGCAGGATTTACGGGGGTCAACCGGTAAGCCGCACCTCCGGCGGTCCGGAACAACCAACAAAACCTGCTGGGATGAATTCTCGAAACGCATGAGCTTCAACCGGCCCCACTCGAATCTACCGAGCTTCTGTATGATTCAAGGTCCAGCCGGTGTGAATTCATTCAAGGAACATCCCTGTATTGATTCCGGTCTGCCGGGGCTCCCCATCCGAAAGACGGATGGATCGAATCTTTAGAAGCCCATCATGGCATCCAGATAAGTCTGGATATCCATACCGTCGGTCAGGCCGTCAAAGTTCACGTCGGAATTCGCCATATGTTCCGGCGCGATCGGCACTCCCAACACAGCCGAGTAGAAGGCATCCACATCCTGCGAGTCGAAGTCGCCGTCGGCGTCGATGTCAAGCAGGCCGCAGTTCGGGGCCGGTCCCGCCTGACAGACGCCGGCGACGCACGTCTCGATGCCGTTGCACCAGACGCCGTCGTCGCAGTCGGCGTCGGTCGCACAACTCGCCATGGCTCCCTCGGTGACTCGGAAGACGCCCCAAATGCCCGCGTCAAAGTGATCGGGAGCCAGGGTTCGATAGAGATAATCGCCCGGGACACCGAACATACCACCCGCGCCGTTCATGAGCAGCAGGTCAAAGTGGCTCGTCGGCCCGACATGTTGCGAACCGGTCCATTCCGAATCTGGATTGTTACCCAGCACGGTGGAACCGTTGGTGAAGGGTGCTCGCTGCCAGATATGGCCGTTGAGCTGGAACACCTGGTTTTGCGCGCCCAAGCCGCCGGGGAACAGCAGTCGGAATCGGACGGGTGTGCCGACCTCCGCCGTGAACATCGGCGTGATCGGATCGCCGCCGACCATGGAGTTCGAACAGACGCCGGTCATGTCCATCAAGCCCGTCTGCTGAGCGGTCGTATTGGCCGGATCGTAGCCCATTCGCTGCCACATCGGCTCGGTGCAATAGTTCACCGCGCTCTGGAACTTGGCGAGATTAAATCCGGCGGCGCACTGCAATTCCACATCGTCCTGGAACATGAGCACAAAGTCGCGGAAGATCGTGCCGTCGGCCTTTGTTACGGTGGCAGAGGCTCGTGAAGCCGCGTCTTCCACCCACGTCGAACCCTGCGGTTCGACGATCAACGCACCGATCAGACCCTTGGCCGTGTGCTCGATGTGATCGACCGGCATCAGGTTGGTCGATCCGAACTCGACGGGGGTAGCGACGCGCGTGCCGTCCGGCAGGGTTTCGACGGTTCCGGCATACCAGCGGTAGGTTCGGCTCTGGCCCGGCAGGACCGTCTGCACCGGATTGGTGCCGACGTTTTCAGCGTTGCAAGACATCATGTCGTACGACAACAACTGCGGGTGCATTCCGATGGTGGCCGAAGGTTTGCCACCGTTCTGGAACGGGAAACTGTTGACATCTAGATTGTTGTGTAAGGTAACCTCGATGCAGTCGCCCGCGGCGGCTCGCAAGATGAGCGGTTCGACCGGTGCGCCTGCCAGCATCTGACCATTGGCGTCGAGATCCTCGGTTCGAACATAGAGCATCGCGGCGGGATCGAAGATCGGGCCACCGTTGGTGGCTCGGCCATTGTAGGTCAGCACC
>JBHHUV010000203.1:0-5468 GCA_046754005.1 Phycisphaerae bacterium
TGCTCCGGATGCCGGGACGGCTGTCGGTCCACCGCCTGATGTGTCATGGACCCTTCACCCCCATTTGTTCGCCGGTCGATTTTTCGGTTGATGAGGGGTTTGTGTTGAATCCGGGCTGCACGGGCTGACCCGACATTCTCACGGAATGATCAGAGCCGCGACCGTAAGGAAGCGGTGGGTGTGGACTTACCGCGATCGTGCAGGCGTCATTCCATCGGCACAGTTTCATCATCCCGATGGTCTGAAACAATTAGGGGAGGATGGGCGGTGACCGGCTCCCTTACGGTCGCGGCTCTGATAGACGCGTGTGCCCAGGGCTAATTGAGGGGGGGGCTGCTTACCATGACTGTAATTGAACGGTTGTATTATTGGCTGAGGAGGTTGGCGGTGAAGAGGGTTATGGCGCCGGCGGTTGTTTCGTTGGGGTAGGCGCAGGTGCAGTTGCGGCCGGGGGCTTCTCCGAGGAAGAGGCAGTCGATGAAGCTTTGGATGTCCAGGCCGTTCACGTTGCCGCTCTCGTTGACGTCGCCCATCAGTGTACATACGGCGGGGAGGTCCAATCGCCAGGCGCCGCGTCCGTAGGTGCCGGCGGTGAGGGTGTTGTGGAGGGTGCTGATCTTGAGATCTCCGATGTTGACGTTGGGCAGATCGAGACCATCCTTCAGCCAAGTGACGCCGCCGTCGGTCGAGGTGTAGATGCCGGAGCCGGAGCCGGAATAGAGATGGGGCGGGTTGAAACGCCAGTCGACCTCGATGGCGTTCGAGGCCGCGCCCTGCGGCATGTCGCCGGTAACATCGGTCCAGGAGAAACCGAAATTGATCGTCCGCAAGATGCGCGGACCCGTTGTGTTGTGGTAGGAGACGTAGGCGTTGCCCGGAAAGTTGGGGTTGACGAGTATGTCGCTGATCGAGCCGCCGGGGAGACCGGTGGATCGGTTGGACCAGTTTGCGGCATCGGTTGTGACATGGACCTGACCGGTGGAGCTTCCGGAGTAGATTGTGTCGGGGGCTCCCGTGGCGACGGCGATGGCGTTGAGTGTGCCGCCCCCGGCGACGGCGGTGTTGCTGATGGCGGTCCAATTCGCGGCGGCGTGGGCGTCCTGGGTTCGCCAGACGCGGTTGGTCCCGCCGAGGAGGGTGTGTGGATCGTTGGGATCCATCACGAGGGGTGCGATGAAGTTGGCGGGATCGCTGCCCCAGGGGCCGGTGATGTCGGCGAAGCCGGGATCGAATCGGAAGATGGAGAGATAGACGTAGGTCGAGTATTTACGGATGGGATTGTTGAAATCGAACTCGAGGAAGCCGCCGTCGCCGCCGATGACCTGGGGCCACTGATCGACGTCCGTTTCGCGACCGATGGTTCCGTTGTCCTGGGTGCCGCCCATGATCTTCGCGGGATCGGTGGGATGGAGGGCGATGTTGTAGTTCTGGGTCACGGCGAGGGTGGCGTTTGTGTTGATCCAGGCGGTGCCGCCGTTGTTGCTCTTCCAGACGCCGCCGTCGTTGCCGATCCAGAGGGTGCCGGAGGGGCCGAATGCGACGGTGTGCTGGTCGGGATGAAGTTGGCCGCCGAAGGAATCGATGGTGATGTCGGTCCAACTGTTTCCGGCGTCGGTGCTCTTGATGACGCCGGCGACGGCGTAGGAGGGAAAGACGCCGCCGGCGTAGAGTGTGTTTTCATTGGTGGGATCGACACCGATGAAGGCGTCGTACCAAGCCTGCGGGCTGGGGAAATTGGGGGTGTTCGGCTTGATCGCCCAAGTGTTGCCGCCGTCGGTGGACTGGAAGAGACCGTTCAGGTTTGAGCCGTCTATGATCGCCGTATAAACGGTGTTCGGGTTGGACGGGGCGACGGCGATGAGGATGCGGGAGATGCCGGCGCCGGGGAGACCGTTGGTGAGCTGGGTCCAGGTGGTGCCGCTGTCGAGCGAGCGAAATAGACCGACACCGTGGACGCCGGCGAAGAGCGTCGTGGGGTTGAGGGGGTTGATCGCGATGCTCGAGACATCGCCGCTGAGGAATGTGTTCCAGGTGGTTCCGCTATCGTCCGTTCGGTGGTAGCCACCGCGGCCGGCGACGTGGACACGCTGAGGAAACGTGGGATCCACGATGATTCCGCTGCATTGGGTTCCGACCTGGGCCGTGTTGGCGATCTGTTGCCAGGTGGCGCCGCCGTCGGTTGATCTGAAGAGACCGGCACCCTTGCTGAGGGTGGTGTATTCTCCGGTGCCGACATAGACGGTGTCGGGGTTGGCGGGATCGAGCGCGACGCAGCCGTGGTTGAGGATGGCGAGTTCGTCGGTGAGGGGGAACCAGATGGCGCCGCCGTCTATGGTTTTCCAGACACCGCCGGATGCCGAGGCGATATAGACGGTGTTGGGATCGGTGGGATGGGGAGCGATTGAGACGACGCGTCCGCTGGCGTCGTTGTTTCCGCTCCAGACCTCGTTGAGGATCGGACGTGGACCGATGGGGTACCAGTTCAACACGGTGCTGCCGCCGCGTGGGCCGGCGATCATGTCGGCGGGCTGCCAGTCGGGGACGGGGTTGCCGACGATCTTGATGTAGCCGGGTGGTGGTGGGCCGAATTTCATTTTGTGGGTCGGTCGGGCGGTTTGGCAGCCGACGATGGGCAATATCAGCAGTGCGAGGAGAACGGTTCGGATCATGGGATCACCTAGTTTGTATGCGTGGCTCACGCGGGATTGCGAACGGGGGCGGGTCGGGCATCACCCGGTTCATCGGTTATGTCGCGGTCGATTATAGCATATGGGGCAGGAGACATGAAGAGACTACTCTGCTCGTTGGCGTTCGAGCTGCCCACTATCAGGGAAGCCCGGCTTAAGCCGGCTGAGGGGAGTTGTGAATGGCGTAAACCACCGACTGAAGTCGGTGGCAAACTAACAAACTGCCGGCTGAAGCCGGCAAGAGAATCCGCGGATTCTGTCATGCCCCCCCCCGCGATACTGCCGGGGCGTGTAAGTATGGCACCCAGCACATCCTTTAAGTTAAGGTGGGCAATGCCCACCCTACAGGTAGCGTTGGGCGGCTCTTTTTAGCTTGGGGGCCATGTTGGTTCGTTCCCAGGTGAAGCCGGGGCCTGTGCGGCCGAAATGGCCGTGGGCGGCGGTTGGGCGATAGATGGGCCGCTTGAGCTTGAGGTACTCGATGATGCCGGCGGGGGTGAGGGGGAAGCAATCCCGCACGAGCTTTTCGATGGTGTGTTCGTCGATGCGGCCGGTGCCCTCGGTGCCGACGAGGACGCTGATCGGCTCGGTCACTCCGATGGCGTAGGCGAGCTGGACCTCGCAGATTTCGGCGAGGCGCGCGGCGACGATGTTCTTGGCGATGTGGCGTGCCATGTAGCTGGCGGAACGATCGACCTTGGAGGGATCCTTGCCGCTGAAGGCTCCGCCTCCGTGGGCGCCGCGGCCGCCGTAGGTGTCGACGATGATCTTGCGACCCGTTAGACCCGTGTCGCCGTGGGGCCCGCCGACGACGAATCGACCGGTAGGGTTGATGTGGAACTTGATGCGGTTGCTCCACATTTTCGGGCACTCGGCCATGATTGTGGGTTTGATGATCTTGTCGATGATGCGTTTTTTGAATTTGGCGTTGACGTTTCCGTTGCGATCGAGGAGATCGGGGCGATCCTGATGCTGTGTGGAGATGACGATGGCCTCGAGCTTGACGGGGGTGTTGCCCTTGTATTCGATCGAGACCTGGCTCTTGCTGTCGGGGCGAAGCCAGGGGAGGGTGCCGTCGCTTCGCGCGTCCGCGAGCCGTTCGACGAGACGGTGCGAGAGGTGGATGGGCAAGGGCATGAGGGCCTTGGTCTCGCGGCAGGCGAAACCGAACATGATGCCCTGATCGCCGGCGCCCTGGGACTTTTTCTTCTTCTTCGAGGCGGTGACGCCCTGGCTGATGTCGGCGGACTGGCTGTGGATGGTCCGAACGACTGCGCAGCTTTTGTGATCGAACTGGCAGGCGGGATCGGTGTAGCCGATGTCCTTGATCGTCTCGCGGATGCGGGTCTCGATATTGTTCAGGGCGAGTTCAGCCTCCTTGTTGTGGACGGTGACCTCTCCGGCGACGACGACGAGCCCCGTTGTGACGAGGGTTTCACAGGCGACGCGGGCATTGGGATCCTTGGCGATCAGGGCATCGAGCACGGTGTCCGAAATCTGATCGGAGACCTTGTCGGGATGGCCCATGCTGACGGATTCGGAAGTGAAGACATGTCGGCTGTTGGTTCGTCTGCCTGCGTTTCGCACCAGTGACTCCTTCAAGGGTGTTGATTCACCTATTTATGACAATTCAGGTGTTGTGTCGGATTGGATTCCGTATTCACGGGGGCATGATAGAGGGGGGTTGGGCGGCGATCAAGCGGACTGGGGATTGGGGATTCAGGGAGGGGATCGAGAAAGGAGTCTCGATCCAGCGGCGAGAAAGGATTCTCGATCCAGCGGCGATCCAGCGGCGATCCAGTGGCGAGATTATTTCTATTGGAAGTGCTAACCCGGTGGATTGGGGTGTGTCTGATTACTGTGGACGGCCGATGTGGCTGCCCCCCCACCATCGCAGACAGGTCGCGTGGGAAGAATAACCGATCCACTTCATCAGCAGGAGACAGACGGATGAACACTCGAACCCTGAAAATCATGTTGGGCCTGGTCATCGCCGCCGGTGCTCTGACGGTAGGTCCGCAGACCGCGGAGGCTCATGGCCGCCGTTCACGCGGCTTCAGCTTTGGATTCAGCTACGGTCGGGGGCATCATGACCGGCATTACCGCCGATCGCACCACCGACGGCATATTCGTCGACACTATCGGCGAGGTGGCTACTATGGCTCTGGCTATCGATATGGTCGGGATTATCGCTATGGCCGGGGTTATCATCGGAGATCGAGATCGTTTGGCCATCGGCATGGCTGCGGGTGTGGCTGCGGATATTGAGCAGCCGGTCTAAAGGAGACGGGGACCGAGAAGGGATTCTCGGTCCCGCGTGGTTGGGTGTTGACAGTTTGGGTGGGCCAGACGGACCCCAACTTGCCAAGATCGAATAATGCAAGCCCGGCTGAAGTCGGAATGGAATCCGCGGATTGTCTTATGGGTTCGGACTCAGGTGTCAATGACATTCTACGTGGGTAATATTGGGAGCCTTGGTGTGCCAGCCTGTTCCCCAACTTTTCTTTTGAGGAAGGATGAGACACCCGGCATGAGTCGGCTCGCCGCTGCCAAGGCACAATCCTTGAGGATCGTGCCTTGACAGTGCCACCCTTTCTTTTGAGAAAAGATGGTGCACCCGTGCATGGAATCCGCCGATTGTGTCGATGGACCCTCACCGGCGTTCCGTGACAAAGCAGGCTGGACAAATGGCCGGGGTCTGCTATAAATGGGGGGCGATTGAGACCGGATCCCCGATAGCTCAATTGGTAGAGCGAGCGGCTGTTAACCGCTAGGTTGTAG
>JBHHUV010000204.1:0-5435 GCA_046754005.1 Phycisphaerae bacterium
GGCTTTCGTCATCGTCTTCTGAATCATCTTCGTCGAGGCTTTCGTCATCGTCTTCCGAATCATCTTCGTCGAGGCTTTCGTCATACTCGTCCTCATCCGAATCATCTTCATCGACGCTGTCCTCATACTCGTCCTCGTCGGATTGGACCTTCTTTTTGTCTGCGGATCGATTTTCCTCGATCTTGACGAGGCCGCTGCTTCCGGCGGGGCGAACGTGGCTTCGGCTGGTCAGCCAGTCGTCCTCGTCCAGGAAATCGAGGCGTACCTTCGTCTGGGCCCGCGGTTTGGCGGCCACCTTGTTTTTTGTCTTTTCCCTGGCCTGGGCCATCGACCTGGTCAATGCACGCGTCGTACGATCGTTGCGAAGGACCTCCGCCACGTCCGTGGATTTGAGGCGCGGAGCATGCTTGGGTCGCAGACATTCCATCCGGCCGAGTTTCGTGGCCAGCACGATCAACTGATCCGCCTGGCTCGCCTCCGCGAAATCCGCCGCGCCGACACCCTCGCGGGCCTTCTCTTTGCCACTGCCGGCTCGAACGCGAAGCAACCGTTTCGTGGGTGCTTCGCTCATCAGATAGGTATCCCGGCCGAACTGAGCGAGAAATCGCCCATCCTCCGGCCGCCGCCAGAGTGTTTCTCCCGTGTTCGCGTCCAGGACGAACATCCCCTCATTGGGAATGGGCTGATAGACCCGATCCATCGCCACGCGTGGCGATTCACCCGGCGGGTTGTCGAAGCGTTTGCGCCAGATCCAATTTCCTTTCTTTCGATCGAGGCAGTAGAGCAGGCGATCGGTCGAGGCGGCAAAGACGTGTTTCTGATCGACGACCAGATCCGCGAAGATCGGACCTTCCGTATCAAAGACCCAGTTCTTCACGCGATCCTCACTGGTACACGAGACGATGCGGCCATCCTGTCCGCCATAATAGAGATCCTCCCCTCGAAGGATCGGAGTCGCCGAGAGTGTTTTGGGCGTCATGACCTGCCAGTTGACCACCCCTGTGAGATAGTCCAGCGAATAGACCCGTTGATTGGCCGCGCCGACAAAGAGGTTTTGCGTGTTCGCGACGGCCGGACTGCTGGCGGCGAATGGCAGTTTGACGGATCGCAATGGGAGCACCACGTCCGCCGCCACACGCATGCCGGATTGGACCTGGATGGTTCGGCTCTGCCGAATGATCCGGCCCTTTGCCTGCCGCTCATTGACAATCGTCACCCTTAGTTGGGCAATTGCGCTTTCGGTGTCATCCTCATCCGCCCCGACGCGCACAATCTTCAGGATATCATCCGCCCGAACACCGTGGACGCGGCCAATCGAGACCGTGGCAATGTCGTGCGCCACGTCGATGATGACGCCGCGCAGCTTTCGAGGTTCGCCCGCGAGTTCACCGGTCGCGCGATGAAACACCTTGACGGCGCCCGGCGTGGTGAACAGTGCGTATTGATCGGAGTGGGTGGGCCCCCGGACCGTCTGATCGGGCTCGGCGACTTGTGCGGACCATCGGAGGACACCGGTACGGGCATGGACGACGAAGGCAAGATTGCGATTGGTGATGAGATAGAGATTGTCGTCGAGCAGGACGGTGCGAACGATGGACTCCCCCGGTGGGATCGGTACGTCGGCGTGCCAATAGCGTTGGACGGCGAGTCGATCCAGGGCGTTGTCGGAGATGATGACCGAGGCGGAACATGGGCTCGATCCCATGCTGAGCGCAATCAACAGCATGGCTATCGCGATGGTCCTGGCCGACATTTGTTTCGTTAGACTCGTCATGGGGTGACTCCCAAAGTCTCGATTCTTCACACGGGGGAGGCGCCACGGACCCGAAGTCCGCGCGGTCCTCCAAAGCCCAGCAACTTCGGAATCTCGAACAGTCAATGGATAGCACCGAGGGAACTGTCTGTATTCGGCAGCGGTGGAACGTCGATTGACTGTGGGGGCGGTTGTGCTGGTGTGTTGCTGGTACGGCGGTTCCACCCTTAACTCTAATGCCGATCGGGGCTTCAGGTCAAGCCGCGGGGATACGAATCCCGCCGTCTGGACACTGTATTTCGCCCGATAAGAGGCATTTCGCACGGCTTCGGGCTGGGATGATCCTCGTTCCGAGAATCAACGCCGGCGGCTTCGGATCGAGATCGATTGAATTCCATTCCAATTCAGACTTGCAAAATGTGTTCAGACAGGGGATAATCCAGTGATTCCGCCCGCGCTTGCCGCCTCGGCAAACGCCCAGGGGCGGATCCCACCCATCACGCGGTGTAATAGCGTCGCGTGGCAACGACATCACGACGATGTCCAGAACCAGCCCAATGGGGGGCAGGTGGACAGGAAGCCCTAACCCCGGCAAGCCCCCGCAAGCGGATATCGTCGCAACCACAGTGCAGCAGGAGGAAGCGTCGTGAGCGTACTGACCAAAGTCTTTGTGGTGCTCTTAACGATCTTATCGATCGCGCTCAGCATGTTCGTGATCGCGGCATTTGCCCAGCAGGAGAACTGGAAACAGTCCGCCGAAGACTGGCGCGCCGCCGCCATCGACGCGCAGGCAAAGTCCAGACACCTTGCCGCGAGCGCCGCCACGGAACAGCAGCTCGCCCTCGCGCGGCATCAGGAAGATCTCCGGGAGATCAGCGACCTGCGGGCATCGGTTTCTGAAAAGGAACGCGAGATCGCCAAGCTGGAACGCCTCGATGCCGAGTCCCAGAACCAGTTGACGATGGAGCAGGGCCAGGTCACGGCGGTGACCGAACACAATACCCTGCTCCAGGCGGCCCTCGATTTGGAAAAGGAATTTTCCAAGAAGACCAGCCGACGCAACAGCGAACTCGTCCGACGCAACGTCGATCTGAACGATCGCGTCAAGGAACTGACCGCGAACGTGGCCATGGCCGCGTCGCGCGTGAAGGCCCTGAAGGAACAGATCAAGGGAATGGCGGACACGCGTATGGCCGGGGCGACGCAGATCCCCGGTGGATCGGGCATTGTCCAACCCTATACGCCGAGCGTTCAATCGACGCCGATGACATCCGCCATGAGCTCTCCGATCCGGGGTGAAGTCACTGAGATCAAAAACGGTGTGGCGGGGATTTCGGTCGGCAGTGGGGATGGTGTCGCGCACGGCATGAAGTTTCTGTTGTATCGCTCGGGGCCGGCGGGGGGCAAACTTCAATATCTCGGAACCCTGCGGATCACCCGCGTCGAGGCCAACCAGTCCGCCGGAACGATCGAGGAGGCCGAGGGTGAAATACGCCCCGGAGACACGGCCCGCGATCTGGCGAGCTTCGCCCTGCGGGGTTAAGACCGCTGATCCCGGTACCGGTTTCCGCCGCCCTTCATGACATCCATCCTGCCCGTGGATCGATTGGGACAGGAATCAAGATAGCATCCAAGCCCATGTGATTTGATTCACGAGAGGCAAGACAAAGCACGCTTGATCATACGTTTACATTGCGTGCAGGAGTAAAGACGATGGCACAAAAGACTACCCGATCGCGCGGCCCGCAGGTTCGGCCCACCCAGGACATCTACACCGCACTCGTCTGCATCGCATTCGCCGCGGTTGTGGGCACACTCGGCTTCGTCATCTACCGATGCACCGAACTGCTGGGCGTTCCCTTTCCCAGTTTTACGGGCTGATCCGGGTTCACGTTTGAAGAACCAATCGCCTCACCGAATCCCCTCTCATCAAATCACAGGCCTTCCGGCACAGAGCTTTTCGAAAACATATCTTATTCGGTCGCATTTTCTGCAAGCGCTTGTAGAATGACCGCGACCGTATGGAGCTGTGTGCTCGGTCAAACCGCCCGACCAACGGGGTTCGGGCGTGGTCCATCTCCGCCGGAAAGGATCCTGGCTTGTTATTCGATTCTCTCCTAGGCATGTTCAGCGTCGATATGGGGATTGACCTGGGCACGTGTAATACACTTGTCTGCGTCAAGGGCGAGGGCATTGTTCTCAACGAGCCCTCCGTCGTCGCCGTCCGCAAAGGCTCCAACCAGGTTCTTCAAAACGGCAACGCCGTCGGTGTCGTCGCCAAGGAAATGCTTGGGAAAACGCCGGGCTCCATCGCCGCCGTCCGACCGCTCAAGGACGGCGTGATTGCCGACTTCGACATTACCGAGGCCATGCTCGGCTATTTCATTCGCAAGGTTCACGGTGGCCGCGGCCGGTTGATTCGTCCGCGTGTCGTCATCGCCGTCCCGTCGGGAATCACCGCCGTCGAGAAACGCGCCGTCTATGGGTCCGCCGAACGGGCCGGTGCCCGGCGCGTCTATCTCGTCGAGGAACCCATGGCCGCCGGGATCGGCTCCGGTCTCCCGATTGCCGAGGCGCAGGCGAGCATGATCGTGGACATCGGGGGCGGCACCTGCGAGGCGGCCATCATGTCCCTCGCCGATATCTCCGTCAGTCTTTCGATTCGCGTCGCCGGCGACGACATGGACGAGGCGATCATGGCCCACATGAAACGCACCTACAATCTTCAGATCGGCCCGCAGACCGCCGAGTGGCTCAAGATTGAAATCGGCTCGGCGGCCCAGCTCGACGAGGAGGTTTCGGTCGATGTGCGCGGCCGCGACATGATCAGCGGCCTGCCACGCAAGAGCGTGGTGACCAGCCAGGAAATCCGGGAGGCCCTTCGCGAGCCGATCAGCCACATCCTCGACGCCGTCATGCACACCCTCGAGCGCTGCGAACCGGAGATGGCCGCCGACCTGGTCGATACCGGCATCAATCTGTGCGGCGGCGGTGCCCTGCTACGCGGCCTGGACAAGGTGCTGACCGATGGCACCGGTCTCAGCGTCCGCGTCGTCGACGATCCGCTCTCGTGCGTCGCCCGGGGGACAAGTGTCTATCTCGAAAACCTGTCCGAGTGGAAGGACACGCTCGACTCCGACAACCACAACTTCTGATTCCGGCTGTCGGAGTGAGAAGCCGGCTTTTCTTTTCTGTGGCACTGGTTTCTCGCGGCGCGCCAGCAGCGGGACACCACCTGCGACTATCCCGGCGGCACCAAGCCCAAGTTCAAGACCGAGTTCCAGCGGGACGGCCTCCTGCGGGTCACGACGGTGGTCAACGAGCACCTGACCCTGGACCAGGCCACCAGCGGCTACAGCGACCTGGGCAAGTTCTCCTACACCTACGACAGCGCCTCAAACCCCCTGACGGCCGCCCAGGCCGGGTCCATGGACGAATTGGACGTGGATCGGGAGTTTGATTACGACACGCTGAATCGCCTGATCACCGCCCGCCTCACGGATACCCAGGACTGGAACGCTGGCACGGAGAAGACAACGTGGTATAATTATGATGACCTCGGCAACCGGATCAGCCACCGATATCGGGATGCCACGGCCATCGGCTACGGTCACGACAAGGCCAATCGCATGACCACGTACGCCACCAAGACCCAGGGCTACGACCAGGCGGGCAACCTGAC
>JBHHUV010000205.1:0-5418 GCA_046754005.1 Phycisphaerae bacterium
CATGCGTCTGCCCTCGGGTCCGGATCCGGTTGCGATAACAACGCGGCCCTGCGACACCAGGTTCTTCAGAAGCCCGAACGCGGCCAGCCGGTGGCCCTCCGCCACGACGAAATCGCCGGCACTGAGGACAGGAAAATGTTCGTCCCCGACGCGCAGTATCAGCGGGAATGCACCCAGATGGCCAACGACCCGCCCCTCTGCTTCGACGACTTGAATGTGAGATTCCACGTCGGGCGGGCGAGGAGAATCCCGGTACTGCCACTTCCAACGCTGAAGCCATCGTCGGCAACTCCACGTGCCGAAGGTCCTGTCGAAGAGCGCGGCGACATCGTCCTGGTCTTCGGGTGTATACTCTCGAATGCTGGAAGCGACCGGCAACTCCTTTTCTTCAAGCTGCACCTGTTCAGTTCGAGGCACCGATCCAGAAAATGCTCCGAGAATCGACTCTCGCCCGGACTGATAAGCTTTCACAAGAAAACATGATCAGGAGCGCCGGTCGGTGCGAGATCGAGATAGTGCCTTTGCAGTTGAATGATTCGTGGAAGTATATAAGACTCCAGCATCCGATCGCGCTACGATACGCGGAAAGCTGTTCTCCACGTCGCCTTCAATGAGAGAATCATCGCCTTTCGGAACGAACAAGAAGACCTGTCTGGCAGTCTTGAAGTACTGTGCCGACAACCTCGCAAGTTTCGGACTGCGGCACTGTTCATCATGCAGCATATACCCTTCGCGTCTCGCATACCACAGGTAAGAGGGATCCAGAACGGCCTCGGAATTCGACTCGCTCTTTTCGATTACATAAAAGACGCAACCATCAGACGGGGTATGGGCCCTGATGAATCTTCCAGCTTCTTGGATGCGGGGATCTACATTGAAAGCGATGCGGTTGGGATAATAAGAGATACTGACGAGCGCGATCATCGATATCGCGAGGGCAACATGGCAGATCAGAGAGCGCCTCGGGGAAGGCCTGCCGGACAACACCAGTTTCCACACCTCGGAAATGAAGATGGCGGCGCAGGCACACATGACGAAGACAAAGGGAATCTGATAGTAATCATGAATCTGGTGAACGTTGAAAAAGACGAGCGACGTGATAATCGAAGACGCAAGAAGGATGAGGATCATCGAGTATTGCCGTCTATTCGACCCCAAGAGGAGAAGAAAGAGGCCCAAGACGGAGAATCCGAACGCCGCGGGAGGAACGAGTACGCTGTGCATCCTCCTGATCAGTTCCCTATAAGGAGCCAATTGCATCCGACCCTGAAGATCGGAGAAATACCAGCTCCACTTGTAATCGGGAGTGTGGAAGGATCCAAAGTTGACATAGTTGGAGTAGGCCGTGAAGACGACTACGGTCATTAGGAGAATCGTAAAGAAGGAAAGCATGTGGTGATCGAGTAAATCACGCCATGATCTGAAGATACAGCAGTGGGCAACGATCGTAAGGGCAACGGGAAACATGACCGGGCTCTTGATAAACGTCGCGGCAACACCGGCAATCACCATCAAGGCATACCAGAACATAGATCGCGCCTGTCCCGGTCCGCTCCAATGTGTGCAACGTAGATATCCCAACAGGGAAAGGAACGCCAGGAGCGTGGCAAGGTTGTCGGGAATCACGGCCCGGTCATAATACACGGTAAGTGGGGAAGCGCTATAGAGAAAAACAGTAGCCAAACCTGTCCAGACACTCACCCGTATTTCCACTAGGATGAAGAACAAAGTCAGGCATAGTCCGATGTACGTGAAGAGGTTCACAAGTCGTGCGGCCGGCACGATTCTCGATCCGGTCGCGCGGCACACGGCGGCAACCAGGTTCTGATAGAGGGGGCCGTCGAAGATCTTCTCTCGTTGCGTCTTGTTGAACTCCTGCATCTTCAGGCCATACCCGTTCTTCAGCAGGAAGAAGATATTCGAAGCGACGTGGGCCTGACGCCAACTGTGATGGGACGTGAGTTCATAATCGAAATGGCGCGTGCGCAAGAACAGCCCGAAGAGCAGGCACAACGGCAGCAGAATCCACGCCATGCGGTTCGACGGAAGGAGAGCGGATGGACCGGATTTCGCCCGAAGGTGAAGTGACTGACTTCCTGGAGCGCGTAGCAAGGCTGAGTGATGCGCCGAGAACTCGTGTTGAGGCGGGCATGGAGAGATCGCGTGGTTACCTCAGCTCGCGGTCAGTCAGTAGATGTCCAGGTACGCTCAAGTCTGCGCGATAGACGATGCCCGTGCATGAGAACGTCATGATCCGACCCGAACATGAAGCAGATGAATGGTGTATGGGATGCCCTCCCCTGTTTGCAGCTCGGCGAGCGCGTCGTGCACGTCACGATCACATTGTTGCCTGTGTTCCGCGGGGAGGCTGATGAACTGGCCTTCGATGCGCACCCACCAATGCCAGTGGCCCGACAGTGTGTCGTGGTATGTTTTGTAGGACTCCCCGACTTCCACGCGGCTGTCAGGAAATGCGGACTTGAAGAGTTCCGTGGCGGCATCGCGTGTGAGGTGGGTGCGCAGTGCGGCCGACTCCAACAGGTGTTGGGCGCCCATGTACTTCAGGAAAATCGGCGTCGTCTTCCGGATGAACTCACGGCCGTTGTGCCGGCCGATGAAGAACAGATCCATATCAGCGCCCGGCTTCAGGACGCGGGCGAGTTCGGTGACAGAACGCTTCAGATCCGTAGTCCAGTGAAATGCCATGAGACTGAACAGGTAGTCCACCGACTGTGTCTCCAGGGGCAGACTCTCGAAGCACCCGTCGACAATGCGGATGTTCGGGTGATCTCGGGTGATCTCAGTCGCCTTGCGCCGCAGACCCTCGGCGGGTTCGACGCCAATGAAGTGAACAGCGGGGCCGGCCTCGTCGGCCAGTTTACGCAGGGCGCGTCCGGAACCACAACCGACATCGACTACGACGCCGTCGCACAAGTCAATGTGAATGTCCGTCAGTGCCTGTGCCGTGGCCTGGCCCCAGCACGAGCGCTGGTTCTCCTCCGAATCATACGCGTCCGCATGGCGCGAGTACGCACGAATGACCTCGTTCTCGTTCCGGGTCAGCCTCACGGCTTTCCGTTTCTCCCGGCGCCGGCGAGTTCGCAGAGTCCCGCTACGGTGGAGAAGTCAGACGGATCCGCTTCGCTCAGGTCGATGGACCGGCCGAGTCGATCTTCCAGAAAAACGATGAGCTCGATAAACGCCACGGAATCCAGCACCCCGGACTCGAAGAGATCCGTTTGGGCGGTGAGTTGAACGTTCTCCGAGCGATCGAGCAGGTTAAGTTCTCGTACCCAATCGAGGACATCCGTCTGGAGTTTGTTGTGTGCCGGGGCGATCATGTCAATTCCCAGTCAATTCCCATTAAGTAGTCCAATCAACTTCGAACGATCAGTCTTCCCGTTCGCATTGAGCGGCATCTCGTCCACCCGTTGGATGCGGCGGGGAAGCATGTAGTCTGGAAGGGTGTTTCTGCAGACTGCCAGTATCGAGCGAACATCCAGTTCAACTGAGGTCCGGACGAAGGTGACGATGCCGTCGGCGATCCCATCACGTTTCGGCCAGGCCACCGACACGACCTCGTCGCAGCCCGTCGCTTGCCGGACCGCGCGATCCACCTCCTGCAGCTCCACCCGATAGCCGCGAACCTTCACCTGGTGATCCAGCCGACTCAGGTAGTGAAGGCAGCCCGTCTCGTCCGCGGTGACGAGATCGCCCGTCCGATACCAGATCTGGCCGTTACGCTCGGGAAGCCTGACGAACTGTTCACGTGTCTTGATCACGTTGTTCCAATAGCCCTTTGTCACTTGTGAGCCGGAAAGGCACAACTCGCCGCATGACCCACTCGGCACCGTGTGTCGTTGATCGTCAATGACACAGGCTGTTTGACCTGTAAATGGGGTGCCGATGGGCACAATGCCGTTGCGAGATTCAACCGGCGAGCGTTCGCCATCCCAGCGATAGTGGGTGATGGCAATGGTGGCCTCCGTCGGACCGTAGAGGTTTTCAAGCATCGAGCCGGGGGCGGCCCTTTGCCACGCGGCAGCATGGGAGGCCGCCAGGGGTTCCCCGCAGAACAGGCTCCAGCGTAGCGACGGGAACGTACCCTCCTTGAGCATCCCCAGGCGCTGCATTGTCGCCGCCGTTGAAGGCACTGAGAACCACATGCTCAGTCGGTGCTCACGAACGAATCGGGCCGGCGCCATCACCGACTTGTCGGGAACGACGCAGAGACACGCCCCCCGCTCCCAGCAGACGAACATGTCATGCACGCTCAGGTCGAACGTCAGGGCGAAGACCTGGGAAAACCGGTCTTCCTCCGTCACGTCATAACGATCACAGACATAGTCGACATACGCCGTGGCGTTGCGGTGAGTGACTGCGATGCCCTTGGGCCTGCCCGTGCTGCCGGATGTGAACATCAGGTAAGCGATGTCCTCGAGCGAGCAAGCCGGAATCGAATCCAGGTCCCCGGTACCACACACCGGATGTGCCACCACGGCGCGATGGGATGGACAGGCGAATGTGGGAGTGAGATCAGAAGGTGGTTCGAGGAAGACCAACAGAAGCGGCGCATCCAGGCCGGCAAGCATTTCCTCAAGAAGCGGCAGGCATTGGGGATCGACGATGACCGCATCGGCGCCCGAGGCAAGGAGCATATCCCGGTTTCGCGCGGCCGGGAATGACGGATTCAACGGAACATACCCCCTGCCCGCCACCAGCGGTCCCAGAATGCCCGTATAGGCAATATGATTCCGGGAGGAAAGAATCGCAACCAGGCGTGACTGGCTGGAGTCATTCTCCCGAAGCGCTGACGCCAGCGCGCCAACGCTGCCGGCAAGCTGCTGATACGAGTAGCTTTGCCTCTCGACGATCAGCGCCGGGCGAGACGGGAAGCGGCGGAACGCTTCCACGAACCCGCTGGCAAGGTTTCTATACGGGCTGGTATCCGTCATGGGGCGGGGGTTTCCGTACCCGCGATTGCGTCTTCTCGACCGGCATGTGCGTCCGCAAGCGAGAACACCTTGCGAATATGTTCGAGTTCCTCTCGAGTTCGAGGAATATCCAGGATGACCGTTCGATAGCCCACCCGCGCGTAGGCGGCCACCTCACGGGCGACGCGTTCATAGGTGCCTACAAGGTAAGGGCAGAAAGTCTGGTGATTCTCGAACGGCTGCATCCAGTAGGGAGAGTTCGATCCACTCTGCGACTTGCCGAGCTGGGATAACTGCTGGTGCCACACCGAGTCCGAGACCTTCATGGCCATCTGATGGGCAACCTGGCCCTTGCGGTCGACGGGAAAACGGTGATGGGCGGCTTGCCACGCGTCGTCCTCGGAGGCGCGCGCAACGATACCAATTCGAATGCCGATCTCCAGATCCGCGGGTGGCGGGCTTCGATCGTACTCGGACAGAGGCT
>JBHHUV010000206.1:0-5417 GCA_046754005.1 Phycisphaerae bacterium
GGGCGTGGCGCCACGCCGAGATATAGGCTGTCGGATCGTGCGACCAGGTGAACCAGTCGCCGTTGAACTCGAATCCAAATCGCAGAAGGACACGACGGCCGTCTTTGCGCGCGCTTCGTGCCCAGTCTCGCAGGAAGTCGTCGTAATCGCCGTTGATGATGAGGGGGAGGTATGATCCCTTGTGTTGCCCATGCCAGGTCCACAGTTCCAGCGAAACCATCGGCGTTGCGTCGATGGAATGAATTGCATCGATGGGGTGCTTTGGAAACGGACGGCCGAGATCCCGGTAGAACATCACATAGTTCGGCGATGAGGAAAACCTGGCGATCTCCTTTCTCAAGTGCTTACCGTAGGATTTCGACCAGAGGATCTGGTAGAGGCCCCATTGCAAAGGCTGATCGCGAATCGGTCGTTTTTCGTCGCTCTGGGAAGCGGCGAAAACAAGCGTCGCGATAAGCAGCAGCGACGGCCAAGCCAGCCATTTCGAACACTTGCGTGTGCTTGTTGCCATAGGACTCCGTCGGGTGTGTTTTGATCCACATGACCAAGGGTGGTCGATATTCCGTTCGATCTGTGAGACTGGGGTGGCGCGTATGATACAGCCTACTGTCTATGGGGTTCAATGGTACCCGTCAATCGCACACGAAAGACCGATGTATTCTCATCAATGTGAGAGCCGCAACCCAATATCATTATGTGGAATATCGCATATTCGCTCAAGAGGTCGGCGTCTTCAATTCCCCCCGTACGTTATAGTTTCGTTCGAAATCCTCAATCCAGGGGATCCCAGGCTATTTCCGTGTTTTTTTCTTGCTCAGATTCTATCTCTATCGGAGCCGGGCACCGGCAGGAAAAGCGGCGTCACCGTTTCTGATGTGGATTGACTCCGACAGGCCTGCACAGGTGGATTCTGCTTGACTGTGCGTAATCCACGCGGGATAATGACTCTCCGGGGTCGTCCATCTATGATCAGTCGGGGTGTGTTTTCGGGGGAGTCTCGCAAACGCGGGCGGAGTCGGGTGAATCGGAGGCTCCGAGTCATCGAAAGGCTTCACGATGAAGCCCGTTCATGCCACCCATCAGGAACACGAATCCAGCGAGCGGCGCGGTCCGCGCTTACCCAGATGGCATTATCTCTACTTCCTTCTGGCTGGATTCGATCTCGTCACCGTGTCCTTTGGCTTGGTGATCACCCACAAACTCGTTGGTGCGTACACCACCTCGGTAAACACCAACCAAGTCTGGGGCGACAGGCTGAGGCAATACTCTGAATTGGATGTTCTGGCTTCGAGGGTGAATGCACCGGGCAACGATGTCTTTGAGACGCTCGATGTGCCGGAGTGCTCTGCCCGCCTGACCAACACACTGGCGAAATACGACCAACAACTGGCGCTGGCCCGCAACGACCTGCATACCCACGTCCCCCCCGATCAGCGCGGACCTCTGCTGAAAGAATTGGATCAAGTGGACCAAGCAATCCAGGAGATGGCGTCGGTGTCGCGTGAGATTTTTTCCCTTTTCAACGATCACCGGGATGAAGCGGCCGCCCGTATGACGGTCATGGACCACAAGTTCTACGAGGCAACCCGTGCCACCGATATGCTGATCGCGAAGATCCAACGGATCCAACATCGTCATCTTTCAGATCAGGCTGAATTCGCCCATACGATGCATCGGTTTGAATATCTGATAGCGGGTCTCATCGTGATGATGGTTCTGGGGGTGACGACCTATGGGGTCAAAATCAGCACCGCATCGAGAAAAGGGCAGACTGAGCGGGAATCGCTGATCCAAGCCCTGCGGGCCAAGGAGGGTCGGCTTCGTTCGATCCTTGATACCGCGGCGGACGGCATCATTATTATCGACGAACGCGGAATCATTGAATCATTCAATGCCTCGGCTGAACGTCTCTTCGGCTGGAGTTCGGAGGAGTTGATCGGCAATAATATCAGCCTGCTTGTGTCCTCTCTCGATGACGAGCGGCATGACGGGTATATTCAGCGCTATCTGGAGACGGGCGAGCCGAGAATCATCGGAATCGGTCGCTATGTCATCGCACGCCGCAGGGATGGAACGACATTCCCGATGCATCTGTCCGTAAGTGAAGTGCTGCTGGGAGACCAGCGTCTCTTCACCGGTATCGTTCGCGATATGACCGAGATCAAGCGGGCCGAGGAGACCATCCGTAGACACAACGAGATCCTCGAGGCGACGGTCACGGCACGTACGGCGGAACTGACACAGATTAATGCACGATTGAGGGAGGAGATTGTCGAGCGGGAACGAGCGGTGGAGACTCAACGAGAAAGTGAAGCCCGAACCCGGATTATCCTGGAAACAGCCGCCGACGGGATCATCACGATCGATGAACGCGGCGGAGTCGAGTCTTTCAACGCGGCGGCGGAGCGGATCTTTGGATGGGACGCGAAGGAAATTATCGGCAAGAACGTGAGTCTGCTGATGCCTTCACCCTATTCCAGTGAGCACAACAGCTACATCGCGCGTTATCTCGAGACGGGTGAGCGTAATGTCATCGGCACCGGTCGTGAATTGATAGGGCTTCGGAAAGACGGAGCCCCTTTCCCAATATACCTGGCTGTGAGCGAGGTACGTCTTCGCGACCGGAAGCTTTTTACAGGAATCGTTCAGGACATTACCCAACGTAAGCAGGCGGAGGCGACACTTCGCGAGAGCAAGGAGCGTTACCGATTGCTGGTGGAGGCCACGCATGTGATTCCGTGGGAGTTGGATGTTTCCACTTTTCGATTCACCTATGTTGGTCCACAGGCCGCTGAGATGCTCGGGTATCCGGTGGAAGACTGGTATGATGGGCGGTTTTGGGAGAATCATCTTCATCCGGATGATCGCGATGCCGCCATTGAATTTTGCAAAAACAAGGCGTTGGTCGGAGAAGACCACGAATTTGAATACCGGATGCTGGCGAGGGATGATGAAGAGGTATGGATTCGGGATTTTACCAGTGTAATCTCGAATGAGCGTGGACCGACGCAGATGCGGGGCGTCATGATCAATATCACCGCGCACAAACAGGCGGAGGAGAAGATGCGCCGCCTGGCCTGCGGTCTCGAATCTGCGGGCGAGTCTGTGTCGATGACCGATCTGAACGGCACGATTCTTTATGTGAACCCGGCATTTACGAAACTGACTGGATATACGGCCGAGGAGGCTATCGGCGGGAATCACCGGATGTTGAAAAGTGGGCATCATCCCGTCGAGTTGTACGAGGAGATGTGGGCTTCGATCCTCCGAGGAGAGGTCTGGAGCCACGAGATCGTCAATCGGCGCAAGGATGGAATCGAATACGACGCGATTCTGACCACTGGCCCGGTGCGCGATCGGCAGGGAAAACTGGAAGGCTTCGTGGCGATTCAGCGGGATATCACCGATCGGAAGCGTGCGGCGGTGGCACTGGAACGATCCAACGTCGAACTGGAGCGGAAAAACAAGGAGATGGAGCAATTCGTCTATACGGTTTCGCATGATCTGAAATCTCCCCTTGTGACGATCCAGGGATTTGCGGGCCACATGGCTCGAGACATACAAGAAGGTCGATCGGATCGTATTGACGGTTATTTGCAACGAATCCATAAATCCTCGATTCGCATGGCGCGGCTTATTGACGATCTTCTGGATCTCAGTCGGATCGGTCGCATTGCCCAGGAACTCGAACCCGTGGATCTCAGTGTGTTGATGCGGGAAATCGAAGAACGACATGAGGATCCTTTGCAAGCGCAACAGATTGTGCTACATGTCCAGGAAGAGATGCCCACTGTTCTTGCTGATAGGGAACGGATCAGCGAGGTCTTCGACAATCTGCTCACTAACGCGATCAAGTATGGATGCAACGGTGAAGGCGCCCGGATCGAGATCGGAGCGATTGGGGAGGCCGGTGAAATACGCATCTTCGTCCGGGACCACGGCCCGGGTATCCCACCCGAATACCACGATACGGTGTTTCAGCTCTTTCACCGCCTCGACCAGAACGCCGAGGGGACGGGTGTGGGCCTGTCGATCGCCAAACGGATTGTGGAGGTTCACGGCGGCCGGGTGTGGGTCGAATCCGAGTCCGGTGCCGGGGCGACATTCTGGGTTGCGCTTCCCAAGAAGCGCTCGCGGGTGGAAGATATCGTTGGAGTATAAAGTGCATCCTGAAAACCTCTTTGGCACTGACAACCCATGGATTGTGTCGATTGCATCGAATCTGTCTCGAGGGCAATAAATGACCGTGCGCAATTCGGTTGGGTTTGAGTGATGCAAAGGCGGCGTCCCGGCGCTCCGGGAATATCCAAGGCTCCGATTTGATGCAGAGTCGCACACACCGAAACAGGAATGCCCGCGCACAAGGATGGAGAATGAGCTATGAGCGCTGAGCGGATCCACTTTTTACTGGTCGAAGATGACGAAGATCATGCTGAACTCATCAAACTGGCACTCGCCGAAAATCGTGTGGTCAACACGATCGACTGGGTGCGAGACGGCGAAGAGGCACTCGCCTTACTTCGCCGGCATGGTCCCTTTGCCGACAAGACGCTTCCCGATGTGATCCTGCTGGACTTGAGAATCCCGAAGATCGACGGCATTACTGTGCTCGCGACACTCAAAGCCGACGACGAGTTGAAAAATATCCCCGTGGTCGTCCTCACCACCTCCCGCGCCGACGCCGACCGCGCGAAGGCCTATTCCAACCATGCGAACAGCTATGTAACCAAGCCGGTAGACTTCGAGAAATTTCACCAGATGATTAAAGATCTGGGCATGTATTGGTCGGTCTGGAACCAAAAGCCGGGATAGCGATATGCACCGATCGTTCCGGACGCCATCCCGTCCAATCGGCGCCGGTCACCCATTCACGACGTTCGATTCGCGCCGGGTCAGTCCCGATACCCGGTTCACGCTATCCGTTCCTGATGGTATGATGATTTCCGGGATGGGCACGACAAATTCATATTTGTCATAACCATCCTCATTTCGAAACAAATCGCCCGTAGTTCAGGTGGATAGAGCAACGGTTTTCCTATCGATTGCCAATCCCTATTTGCGCGTCAAAACCGCGTTATTGATGCCGTGACGGCCGATCGAAGGCGCACGAAACGGCACGAGAGTGCCGCTCCGGTTGTCGCGACAACCGCTCTTCGGCCGCTGACGCGACGCACGCGCGGCGCTTCATTATCCACCTCGATCCAGCCCGACTAATCCCGGCACCTCGATCCTGCCTTCCGCCTCAAATACTTTCAATTCCGTCGAATCGGCAAATTCGTTTCCCCCGAAACATTCTGCGTCCTTTCCCTATTGGGGAGATGTATTCGTGCCTGTCTGCGCGGAGGGCAACGGCCATGTTTCTGTTCGAGCTGTTGTTCGTCTCGATCATCCATCTGGTGATGATCGGATTGGATGTC
>JBHHUV010000207.1:0-5342 GCA_046754005.1 Phycisphaerae bacterium
CCGACAACGGGATAGACGACAACTGTGATGACAACATCGACGAGGGCTTCGACGCCGACGGCGACGGCTTCACACCCATCGCCGGCGGCGATTGCGACGACACCGATCCGGCGATCAATCCCGGCGCAACGGAAACGAACAACGGCATCGACGATAACTGCGATGGAAATATCGACGAAGGGTTTGGCGGCGCCGCCGACGGCGTACCCGCGGCAATCGAGGACGCCGCTCCGAACAATGGCGACGGCAATGCGGACGGCATCCCCGACAGCCAGCAGGAAAACGTCGCATCGCTTCCCAACATCAACGGCGATTATCTCACCGTCGCCGTCCCGGCCGGCATGACCCTGGCGAATGTCAGTTCTCCGGCCAATCCCTCACCCGCTACGGCGCCGGCGGGCGTCACCTTCCCCCTAGGCTTCCTCGATTTCGAGATCGGCAATCTGCCGCCCGACGGCACGGTCGATGTCCAAATCACCGCCCATCTCCCACCGGGCGTGACGATCAACAACTATTGGAAGTTTGGCCCCGAACCGGGAAACTCGGCCCCACACTGGTACGATTTCGCCTTCGACGGAACGACCGGCGCGACATTCAGCGGCAACGTTATCACCCTCCGTTTCGTGGACGCTCTCCGCGGCGACGGCGACCTTACGGTCAACGGCGTCATCGCCGATCCCGGCGCGCCGGCATTCACACAAGCGACGCCTCCCGAAACCCTCCCCGACACGCTGCCCGAAGCCCAGCCCTCCCCCGCGCAGGATTGTGGATCCGGTATGTGCGGTCAGGGCGGCAGCCTCATGATGCCACTGACGCTCCTGTGGATCGGTCAAATAAAGCGCCGCAAGAAAAAATAATCGACCTGACGCCGGCCATCCGATGGTAGGGGGGGAATGGCGCATGAGAGGTGGATTCAAGCTCCCAGGTCTCGGATCGCCGACGTCAGGATCGTGGAAAGACGGCGCTCGACACGTGAACGCCGCTGGAGGGTCCGGCGTTACAGGCCGAAGATGCCGAAGAAGCTCCCGAGCAATCCTCCAAAAAAGGACAGAATCTGCTCGCGGAACATTTCCAGACTGGCCAACAGGTCACCAATAGCGATCATGGGGGAACTCCTCATTCGAGCCCGATTTCCATAACTCTGGCTGCCCAACACATCATCGGGCGTTTCGGATCGTGATGAATGCAAGGCGCATGCCAAGAAGACAACAGAAGCTTTTTCCGTATCGAAGTGGGGATCATTTGAAGGATGGGCCAGCGTATCGCGCGATGTTACCCAGGATGTCTCCCGCGCGGTTGGCCTATATTCCCCTGTGTTGCATGATCGAAACAGGTCCTCCGGGGGTGATCACGAGTGTGTTGCAGTGCGTGTCGGGCAAAGCTGGTGTGCCCCTTTTTGACACATACCAGCAGATGGGAGAAAAACAATGAGCGACATCCAACAATCCAATCCCCAAACTCTCAGAATCGATTCCGATGCAACCATTCTCAGCATAGTGCCGCCCGAGGTCCGAACCGATCTCAACCACGCCATCATCGATCGACAGCCGTCCACGCGGAAGGGGATCTACGAGGCGTTCAATCTCGCCCAATACGGCATTAGCCTCCGCACCTTCTACCGCTACGCAAGGGTTCTCCGGCTCCTCTGTGCCCATATCGAACTCGCCGAGTGCATCTCACCCGACAGCGCCAATCTCCCCGCCGCGATTCCCAAAATGATCGACACCCGCCTCATGACCATGCTCGCACTGGACGATCCCTCCCCCCAACGGATCCGATGCCTCGTCGATGCCTACCGCATCGCCGCCGGCGTCGATGTCCACCTCCGGAAGCATGCCTCGCTCACCGAGCTGGCCGAACGAAAGGACGCCAGCATGATCTACAACGTCATGAACGAGTTCAAAGAGCAGGTCGTCAGGAAAATGGAGACCACGCGACTCTACAAGGAAGCCGAAATCCGTGCCATCAACGGGGAATATCCCGAAGACGCCGAATCAGTTGAGTAGGACGGGTCATCCGACCCATCTATGGAACGGCCGCTACCTTGCATTGGCCGCCGGCCGGCAGAGTTCAAATGCGCCGCACGTCTTCACCGGCCGCCAGCCCCAGCGCGCTGTGACTCTGTCCATCAGCGAGCGATGCACAAACACATCACACAGCCCATCAATCTCGGGCACATCGGGTAGAGTGGAATGCACATCGATGTAGTCGTGGATCGGCCTGCGAGCTAGATACCCCGCCCCCGCGAGCAGAAGCTTGTCATTGTGGCCATCCGGTGTGATGCCGAGTCGTCGCACCGGGTTGGATGCTTCGGCGAGCAACCCGTCGGCGAGCGCATGCATGGCGGCAATCCGTCGTTCGGCCTTCTCGTGATGGATGACCAGACTGTTTCCGGCGGCGATTCGCTCACCCGCATAGCCGAGAATCATAAGCCCGACAAAACAAACAATGCCGCAGCGCTGCCAGGCGCGAACGCCCGACAGTCGCCATAACCGATCGGCAAGCCACAGCACATTGCCGATCAGAATCGGCAGGAGCGGAATGAGCAGCCGCACCCCCTCGTTCCACGGCCAGAATGCGAGCATCACCAACGTGAGAAGACAATAAGTGTCGATCGCGCTCCGATCACGAACAACTCGAAAAAGGGAGAGGGCGACGAAGAATCCACCAATCAGCCAGGTCGAGGCCCGGTCCAGCGGTGCCTGAAAGAGTCGCCAGCCCAGGCGATTGGGAACAATCGCTGCCTTGAGATCGTCCAGCCGCTGAGGCCCCCAACGTGCCAGACGCTGTAGTTGCAGGGCCGGACCAGTGGCGTCGGTGTGTTCAACTTCCCGGGCCGTGGTCCAGACGTTCATATTACTGTACCGGGGCGGCCAAGCGGATTGGCGAATCTCCCAGGCAACCAACGGCGCGATGGCGGAGAGCAGATACAGGCCGACGCGGGTCCATCGATGCCGTCGGAGTCGCCGGCGATCGGACAGCAACACGATCATCGCCACGGGTACGAGCGTGATACCCATCGACCGAACCAGAACGGTCACGCCACTGAGCAGCCCGCCGGCACAGATCTCGATCCAGCCTAAATGTGCTGGACCGAGAATCCTTTCTCGGTCCCATCGCATGACGAACAACAAAACACCCAGCGACAGCGGAAGGAAGGCCATTTCAGACAAGACAACGGTCGCCTGCATGAAAAGCACGCTGCTCGTCGCGACCAACACCCCCGCGATCCAGGCGGCCGTCGTCCCCATATCCCGGAAATAGAGCCGATAGGTGATCAAGCTCGTGATGGCAAGACACAAGACGAACAGCAGACGGATCGCGAGAAATGGCGTGTCGCCAAGGATCATCAGTGGCGCAAGCAGGACGGGAAAACCGGGCGGACACTTCATGGCTTCGGCCGGAAAGTGATGGGTTTCCCGGAGCGTTCGCGCGATCGACAAATAGTTGACACCGTCGGGCGTCAGGGCGCACCAGGAACCCAGCGCGGGGAGGCAGGTGAGGATTGCGACCAGGGGAAGCGACAAAGTCGCCAGGAGTCGAATGAGCCGGGTGCGGGATGAGGATAAGCGGTGATGACCCTCCGATCGGCCGGAATCAACCAGTTCAAGCACGGCAGCAGGATCAGGATGGGAGGCGGAGTAGGAGGGCATCGGTTCCCAAAAATCTCACAGTGGTTGATGTTTCGCGCGCAACGCCGTCTAGTGAATCACCACGCCTGATTATGCAGGTTGCCCTGAAGGGTCACATGCCTCTTTTTCCTCGAAAGGGGCGAGACATGTCAGCCCAGGGCAGAACGAAACGCCGCCCTGGATCAGCACAATCGAAACCTCTCAGCCCTGGAAGGGCGCTACAACTGGCTGCGATCAGACGGTCATCCCGACATACCCGCGGAAACAAGTGTGTTCATGCACCAGGCGTTGATGAAATCATCGACGAAAGCACGGGATCGGCTGCAATCAGCGGAATCAGAGAGGTCCATGAAAGAATCGACGGATTCCATGCCGGCTTCAGCCGGGTAGTTTTTGTTTGCCACCGACTTCAGTCGGTGGTATGCCCCCCCCCTATAACGACTCCCAGCCGGCTTCAGCCGGACTTTCATGACTCAATCACGGCGAACAGGGTGGCAACAAGCCCCGTTAACGGGGATTTCCCGCTGAAAGCGGGCTGTAGGTCGGCCCCTTGGGGACCGGTGAAACGCACCCCCACTTCATTCAGCCCGTTTCAACGGGATTCCTGATAGGAGGCCACTCGTAACTCGTAACTGGAATAGCTCTGAACAACACCCGCCGATTCTGTCATGGACCCGAATCAGAAGGAGCACATGCCTCTTGTTACCCCGAAGGGAAGCAACATGTCAGCACAAGGTAAATTGACGGCCATAGTGTTATACGGACGTTCCGGAACCCCAAACCTTGAATCCAACAGGCCAAATGTTTCACAATGATACATAGCCGAATGCGGGCCGTGTGGAGGCGGTACGTAAAAAGGCCAGGAGCGACGGACATACCTAATTAACCACGAGTGTTCGGGCCGGAGAGAGGAAGTGCACGCGGTCAATTATGGGCCGGTATGTCCGTCGCTCAACTGTTTGGAGAGCTTCGTATGTCGGCTCACCATTCGGGTGAACCGCCTGAAATATGAGCAATCGGTGTGCCAATCCCGGCTTGCCGATTTCCCAAGTCAAAGAAATACCCCCTCTGAACAATCACTTCTACGCTCCAAACCTGACCGAGGTTGTTAGGCAAATCGGCATGTCCTGGAAAATCGACTGATAGAGACCGTCAGGCGTGATTCGGTCCGCTGGAATCGCGATCTTGAACACTCGTACAGTCCGGGAACCCTCTCTTTCGAACATATTGTTTCTCGTCTGTTTCCAATGTGTTCAAGACACTCCGGGTCGGTCAACCATCTCCGGTGTGTGCGAACTCACGGACAGGCGTGCATGTATAAACAGACTGATCCGGCACGTCCGAAATCATTCCCTCAGTTTCCAACATCCGCACCCGCTTCCAACACAGGTACTGCCGGTTGACGGTCCTGGCCCTCCGACTATGCTTTTCCCCATGCATAACATCGTCCGAGAAGACGGAGACGCCCTCGAAACACGAGAATGGCTCGAATCCCTCGATGCCGTCGTCCAACGGGAAGGAGCCGTGCGAGCAGGTTATCTCCTCAGCCGATTGCGAGACCACGGTCGGGAGATGGCCGTCCCCATCCCCTTCAATGCCAATACACCCTACGTCAATACAATCCCAGTTGATCGGCAACCGCCCTATCCCGGTGATCGTGAAATCGAACGCCGACTGAAGAGTATCATCCGGTGGAATGCCATGGTGCTG
>JBHHUV010000208.1:0-5304 GCA_046754005.1 Phycisphaerae bacterium
GAGGCGATCGGTAATGCCGAGGTCAGCGGCACGGGGGGTACCTACGCGATTCGATCGACGGGTGTTCCGGCGGTTCGGCTGGAACCGATCATCAAGGCGGCCTTCAGCGATCAACTCAGTCAAACGAATGCCATACTGTACGATGAACCGGCCGCGGAAGAGGTGACGATCCACACGAAGGAGGGCGTTGTACTTGATCCCGAAACGATCAAGTCCAAACTTGCGGCACGGTTGAAGGAGGCCGCCGGCGCGATCGAAACGGCTCAGGTTCAGGCGATTTCGTCGCTGGAGACCGGGAACACGGAGAGTCAGTCGTTTTCGATCGTCACTCGGGAGACGCAAAAGGAGATCGTCGTCGGGGCCATCATGGATACGATGGAGGAGGAGATCGATGTTCAGCCGGCATTGACGTTCAAGTTGCATCACAACGCATCGGAAGGTGGGACGTCGTATATCCCGATTCGCGAGTCGGATCCTCGATCTCTAGGAATCGAGTTGAGCGATGCGGCGGCGGCTTCCATGGAACTTCAGGGCTGGGAAGGGGGCGTCGCATTGGTTCTGGAACAGATGAACCCACCCCAGTCGGTGGACGTGTTGAAGAAGCGGTTGAAGGCGATGCGGCTGCAGCCGGGATTCGAGAAATATGGATGGCGTGAATCCGATGTGTTCGGCCTGACGCCGGTCTCGGCGGGGAGCGATTTGTTTTCGCGACTTCTCGTGGTTGTGTCCGACGAGAACTACCCGCTCGAGGATGAAGAAGGTGGGATCTCTCCGGTCTGGCGATCGAATCTGGCGGAGCCGGAGGTGGAGCTTCTTCAGGCCGCGTTGCAACGACAGACTTCGTTGAGCCAGATCACACAGTTCGACACCCAGGTCTCGGGTGAGGCACAGGTTCAGGCGTATCTTGCCCTCGCTTTGAGCTGGCTTCTGATTGTTGTCTTTGTGTGGTTTCGATTCGGCAATATCCGCTGGGGGTTGGCTGCGGTCGTCGCCCTGATTCACGACGTGATCATCGCAGTTGGAGCGGTGGCGTTGACGTTTTATATCGCGGGAAAGGTTCCGGGACTGGGTTCCTTATTGATGATCAATGAAGGATTTCGCATCGATCTGGCGATGGTCGCGGCGATGCTGACGGTGATTGGATATTCGGTGAACGACACGATCGTGGTGTTCGATCGGATCCGCGAAAACCGGGGGCGACTGGCAGACGTGACGCCGGAGATGGTGAATGATTCGGTCAGCCAGACGCTATCGAGGACGCTCTTGACCTTTTTGACCTCGCTGATTAGCGTTCTGATCATGTATATTTTCGGTGGACGCGGAATCCACAGTTTCAACTTCGTCCTGATGATCGGATTGGCAGTCGGTACGTACAGTTCGATCGGCGTCGCGAGCCAGTTTTTGCTCCGCCGTCGCCAACTGGTTGCCGTCTGAGAATCAGAACGATGTTCTGAAAGAAGAAAGGCTCGAAAGCAGATTTTTTCGACTTTGGATGGATCCTCCCATCGGATCGCCGGGTCCGATGGGGTGGATCGAACCGCAACGTTTCTCTCTCACAACCGAGAGAGCCTGAACCCGGCACAGTCATGGAGGATGTGATGGGCACGGAGACGAGAATCGGAATCACCGCCGGTCTTCTGATCGTCATCGCGGCGAGCGTTTATTTCTTCTACGGGAGTGATCGTACTGAAGATGACCTGACGATCACGATTGGTACACCTGCTTCAACGGCACCGAAGATTCCGCCAACGGGGGCTGCCCGTACAGCCGGGTTGCGTGACACCGCGAAACACGCAGCGGCTGAACGATCGCGGGTGAAGTCGAAACCGGCTCCACCCCTGGCGAAAGGGAAAATCGACCGGTCGGACAAGCCCCGGAGCACACGAAAAAATGCCGTCATGCCGGGGCGGGGGACTGGCACCGCGCTGGCACGTTCCGATCATCCGGTACAGCCCCGAGTGACGCTTCCGGCCGTGAATCAACCGACCGGAAAGCGCGTCGCGGAGGATCGCACGTCGCGTTCGCCTACCACGCCAGCTCCAACCACGCATCGGCCTCAGACCCGTTTGCGCACCGGCCCCTCGACGGGATTGATCGATGCGACGCGGAAGAATCTGCGACCGAATGGTGCGGATCAAACGCCGCCCGTGACTCCGCAGGCCAAGTCGAAGGGTTCACCCCCTCTTACAAGAGAGAAAACCAAAAGGGAGAAAACCAGGCCCGATGTGTCGGATCCTTCCAAGGTCTCCGGACGAACGGATCGTTCTGTATCGCGGGATCGGGGTGTTCGGCCACGCGTGCCGTCTTCGGTTGATACGGCTTCCGGCGAGAATGGCAGGCCCTCGCGGGTTCGGACGATCATCAAACGACCCTCGCCGACGACCTCTCCGAAGGGAAAGTGGCCGAAGCGTCATCGCGTCAGTTTCGATGAGACGCTGTCGGGGATCTCGCTTCGCTACTACGACACCAGCACAATGGTGGATCAGATCCTGAAGGCCAATCCTCGGGTGCGGGATCCTCGAAGGTTGAAGCCGGGCGAAGTGCTGGTGATTCCGGCGCCGGAAAAAATCGATTCATCCTCGTCCGCGGCGAACGGGCCGAGCACAAGGCGTGCAGCATCGAAACAGCCCGGCCGGGTCTATCTCGTGCAACATGGGGATTCGTTTTACAGCATCGCTCGAAAGATGCTGGGCGATGCTACCCGGTGGGAGGAACTCTTCAAGAATAACCGGGCGATGGTGAAAAATGATCCGAAGCGATTGCGGCCGGGGATGCGGATTACGCTGCCTGAAACGAATCGCGAAAAGTCGAAAAATCAAAAAGTCAAAAAGTCAAAATAAAAAAAGAAACGAAAAGAACGGGGGATGGGGGATGGGGATCAACAGATGGGTCTGATGACCCATCCTACACGGCTGATCCTTCCCTATCACAAACTCTTTCTTTCAGAAATATCGGGGCGCCCAGCAGGTCCAGGTACGTCAGAGCGACCAGGGTGATCAGGCACACACTGCACCAGATGCCGGGGGGCATTCCCAGCCAGGTATGGTGGACCAGGCGTTCAACGGTCGTAGTCCAGGCGGCGTCCGGAGGGCCGGGCCAGGCCCAGAATGCGTTGATCGAGGCGCAGGCGGCGATTGCGATCCAGGATAGACACCATCGTCTGCTTGCCTGATACGACCAGGCCCAGATGGCGATCGCGGGGAATAGATAGCGTTCGTGCATCTGGGTGGAAAGCACAAAAAACGCCAGGGGAAGCAGGCGGGCCGCCTGATTCAGCGTGACCGCGTCGCAGCGGCGTCTCCACAACACGACACCGACACAAACCCAGACGATCATGAGACCGATCAGTCCCCAGGTGCGCGGGGTGAGCCCAAGCACGATTGGCGATGCGTCGGACACATACCAGGCGGACAGCGGGGTTGCGTCCAAGTGAGGCTCAAGCATCTGCGCGCCGAGAAACCAGGCGCTGAACCCGTTCAGGTGGGTGAAGGGGTAATAGCTTGCCGCGCCGGCATAGGCGTCCCATACGCCGTCTAGGGCGGCGTGAAACGGGAGCAGTACAACCAGGATGATGGCCGCCGCTACGGCGAGCATCGCCCCTATGAGGGGCAGTCTTTGAGTGATCGTGATGCCGGAAGCACTCTGTGTTCGTCTAGCCGCGCGGACTGAAGTCCGCGGCTCATCCTTCCGCGGCTTTTCCTCTTGAACGAGTGCGAATCGAACCGCGATTGCCAACCAGAGGGGCGTCATCATTAGCGCCTGGGCCTTGGTGAGGATGGCCAGGGTCGCGACGGCGATCATCCAGAGAACGCGTCCCCGCCGGGCACATTCCAGCGAAATGACGATCAGCAGTGTGGGGATGGCGTCGACCTGTCCCCAGAGAGTTGAGTTGTGGATGACCGCGGGCATCAGAACGTAGGCCAACGCCACGGCGGCCGCGCGCCTGGATGGGTGGCGTTGTGCGAGAAAGATGAAGAGCAGCGCGCCCATGAGGGCATCCGCAAGGATTGCGGGCGCCTTGTACACGGCCGCCGCGCGGCGCGTGGCGGCTGATGTTTTTTCGCTCAGAATCTCGTAGACGATCGAGGCATTCAGGGATTGATCGGTCGGGCTGAGACTATCGTAGATTTCCGCAAGGCCCCGGAGGATGTAGATCGTGAGGGGCGGGTAGTTGCACCAGCGTTTGCCTGAGGCGTCGGGTCGGGGGTCGTACACCGCCGAGAGGCTGCCGGGGGGATTCAGTTCGGATCCGGGTCGGCTGATCTCGGACCAGGCGACGAACTGGGCCTGGTCGATGGCGAAACCGGGGGAGGCCCACCAGAACGCTCTGACTCCGATGGCAACAATCAGGATGATCGCGAGTGTTCCCGCGTGGCGGGGATTTCCGGATTTGAGATCGTGTTGGATCACGCAGTTATTTTACAGTCCGATGCGGGGATTGGAATTGATAGAAACGCCGAAAAGTCAAAAAGTCAAAAAGTCAAAATAAAAACAGAAACGACACCTTTGTTAACCAATTGGGCAGGTTTGGATTGAATGGAATCCGGGGGCACCGGTTGGAAACCAGTGTTACAGCGCGGCCGACGGCCGCAACCCAATGGGTTCGGCATGCTTACCCGCCCCAAAAGGCCGGGGTGTGTAAGCATGGCACCCGAGCACCTTGGGGTTTGGGCACGTTAACCGGCCGGTGCCACAGGGGTTGGATTGACGTCTGATATTCGGGGGAGGAGAGGCGGGTGGTGCTCAGGACCCGATTATCGGTTCGCATCGCGACAGTGTGTGGAATATGTGATCTGGAATGGAGTATCCGAGCATCCGATGAAGGGATGGAGGACGATCCCGTGTACAGGGAATGGAGGGGTCGATCGGTCGTGTCGCGCCCTCCGGCCACACCGACCGCTCGGCGGCGACGGATCATCGGGGAGAAGACACACACATGGATCTGGGCACAATTCTTGGTCTCGTCGTCGCGTTCTGTCTGCTGGGCTATACCCTGGTGGTAGGTGCGGATGGTGCATTTGCGGATACCTTTGTGGATGTTCCATCCCTGGTTCTGGTATTTGGCGGTGGCATCTTCGTCACGATGGCGAGTTGTCGGCTGAAGAGTTTTCTCTCGTTCGCAAAGATCGTCAAGAATGCGTTTTTCAATCGCAGCGGCAATCCCGCCGAGTTGATCCGTCAGATCGTTCAACTGGCGGACGTCGCGCGGCGGGAAGGAATCCTGTCGCTTCAAAACACGATCGCCGAGATTCCCGATCCGTTTCTGGCGAACGGATTGCAGATGGTCGTCGACGGGACGGATGC
>JBHHUV010000209.1:0-5251 GCA_046754005.1 Phycisphaerae bacterium
GATATTGGTGATGTCGTGGATGCGGATTTGCCGGGATGGAGGATCCGCGGTTTCTCCGAGGGCCTCTCTGGCCAGGTTGCAGTCGATCGGCCGCTTGGTGAGGATGGCGAGTCCGTGGATTCGATTGATGGCGCCTTCGAGCTCTCGAGTGTTCGATTCGATCCGGGAGGCGATCAGCATGACGACGTCCTCGGGGAGATCGAGGTCTCGTAATTTCATTTTTTTGCTGATGATGGCGCATCGAGTTTCGAGGCAGGGTGAATCCACTCGAGCAACGAGTCCCCAGTTGAAGCGGCTGACCAGGCGTTCCTCGAGGCTGGGGATTTCCGGGGGCGGGCAATCCGCGGTCACGATGATCTGTTTGTTGACCTGGTAAAGGGTGTTGAAGGTGTGGAAGAACTCTTCCTGTGTCCGATCGCGACCGGAAAGAAACTGGACGTCATCGATCATCAACATATCCACGTGCCGGTATCGATAGCGGAAGCCGCGGAGTTCGCCTCTTTCGACGGCATCGATGAAGTGGTTGACGAAGGTTTCACAGGTCAGATAGAGGATACGGGTGGCCGGCGCATGATCGAGCACACGCTGACAGACCGCCTGGAGGAGATGGGTTTTTCCGAGGCCGACGTTCCCGTGGATGAAGACCGGATTATAGGCCGAGCCTGGCGCCTCGCTGACAGCGACGCATGCGGCATGCGCGAGGCGATTGCAGGGTCCGGTGACAAAGTTGTCAAAGACATAGTCGCCGTTGAGTCGGAGGAGGGAGGTTTCCTGTTCGAACGCGGTGGATTTTTCCAACTCGGCCGATGGGAGGATGGCCTGCGGGTCGGGATCCTGACCATTCTGAAAGGAGACGGTGACGAGATGTCCGGTCGCGGCCTGGGCGGCTTCGAGGAAAGGGCGGATACAATGTGCCTGCAGGTAGGTCAGTTGGGAGCCGTTGGCGGCGACGATGGACAGTTCGCCTTGCTCGAGGTCTCCGGCGGAGAGTTGGGAGAACCAGGATCGGGAAAGACCGGGATAATGTGTGCGTACATATCCCAGAATGTCAGCCCAGGTCGTTTCGCTCAGACGGCTCATCCCGGCATGCCTAAATGATGACATCCACCACCCACGTCCCAGCGGTCGCCCGCATGTGCATGAGGTGCGTAACGTCTTGCTGGATAGTCAATAATGATTGGATTTCGGTTACAGTCCCGTCAGCGGCCATCATACCATTACCTTTTGGGCATCACAATATCATTTTCCGTTTCCGTCTCATGACGGGTCCATGACGTTTTGCGCGGCCATTCTGTTGGCGGGGCGGATCTTCCAGTGCCGGTTCGACCGGCTGTCCTGCGCGGGGCGGAGCGCCCGCCCGGTGATGCCGGACGCACGCGGAATCCGCTTGCCATCCAGGTGTGGTCCCCGCACTTTCAAAGGTGTCCATTTTGTCCGGTCATTCGGGGGTAAGAAACTATAGAACTTGTTGTTATATAACGAGTTATATCAATGTCCACCCGAACGGACCGGCATTTGTCAGGGGGCATTTTATCGGTATCTTTTTTGGCTCCGTGGTGGGCAGTTCCCACCCGACTCGGCTGTCATGGACCCACTTCCCCCCTCGGGGTGTCTGTGCGGCCTTGTCAAGCCGGTTTTGTGTGTTAGCATGCGGGGTTCGATGCAGTCACAGCATGATGGGATCCGACGTGTCTTACACGGAGTGCGCTCGTGCGCGCCCGGATCCGTGGGTTTCGGTTCCACCCCCACTCGCCCATAGGGAGATCGATCCATTGACCACTGAACCCTCCTTGGACCTGTCCTCCATCTTTCAACGCGACACATTCGATGCCGATTCTTATGAGGCGTTGAAGGAGCTGGCATTTTCGGGGACCGAATCGGTCAATCGCTTTCGCACGCTGGTTTCCGATCTCGAGCGTCAGGCCCAAACCGGAGACGCGACGACGGGCCAGGCGGCCCTGAAGCTGGGGATGTGTTATTTACTGATGGGTGACGCCGGGAAGGCGGCCCACTGGTTGGAGCAGGCGAACGACGTGGAGGAGAAGGCCCGTTATCTGGGGCAGGCGTATCGGGAACTCGGTCGACACGGGGAGGCCGTGCAGCAATTCGAGCGTGCCGGTCAACTCTCCTCCGATCGTCTTTATTACGACTGTCAGCGTGCCGAGAGCCACATTCTTCTGGGAGAGATGGACAAGGCGCTCGAGATTTTGAATCAGCATTCCGCCGACGGAGAGTCCTCCGGGGCGTGGCACTATACCCGGGGGCGTTATTGGGATGCCATCGGCGAATGGGAGAGGGCCATCGACGAGTTTGAATGTGTGTTGCGGCCGAATGGTCGGCACACCCAGGCCATGTTTCATCTTGCCTATCTTCTGCATCTTCATGGGAGTGACGAACGTGCGAAGCAAATGTATCAGGCGCTGGCCGGGAAACCGGTCGTTCATGCCGATGCCCTGATGAATCTGGCCCTGATTTACGAGGATGAATCCAATTTTGAGGAGGCCGCGCGTTGCCTGGAGCGTGTCGTGGCCGTGAATCCTCAAAACGAACGGGCCCAGCTCTTCAAGAAGGACGTGGTTTCCGCCGAGCATATGTATATCGATGAGCAGCAGGTCATGGATGCCGAGAAGCGGAGTGCCGTTCTTGACATTCCGGTCAGCGATTTCGAGCTATCCGTCCGAAGCCGAAACTGTCTCAAGAAGATGAATATCAACACGCTGGGCGATCTTCTTCGGACGACGGAATCCGAACTTCTCTCCTACAAGAATTTCGGAGAAACGTCGCTGAAGGAAATCAAGATCATGTTGGATCAGAAGGGGCTCGTCCTCGGGCAGTTGGCGACCGATTCCACCCTGTCGCCCTTGTCCCTGATACCAATGGAATCGGTTTCCGAGAAGCGCGTGGATCCGGAGGTTTATTCGAAACCCGTCTCGATTCTCGAACTCTCCGTCCGATCAAGAAAATGCCTTCAACAGCACGGCATCCACACCCTGGGTGATCTGACCGGCTATAGCGAGGAAGAGCTGAATACGTCTCAGAATTTCGGACAGACCTCGCTCGATGAGATCAAGGATAGCCTGGCTCGGTTCGACCTCTCACTGAAATCATCGTGATCCGTGAATCCGGTCGTGGGCCGGTTCCCTGCGAGGGTCCGGGGTCGCGAATCGACGCGTTTTTTTCGTGTCATTTTCCGACGCGGTTTCATTCGATCGGTTCCACCTCGGCGTGATTCTCGTCATGAAGGAGTCATGGGCGTGATCCCGGATCGGAATCGATTTCGACGCATCCTGCCCCTGATTCGATGGGTCCGGCGGGTGGGTCCCGTTCGAAGCCTCGGATTGACGCTCGGCGTATTCACGCTGTTGCTGCTCGGGTGCTTTGCGTTGACGGAGCGCAGTCCCTGGCGGCGTGAACCGCTGCCGGAGCCCCCCCCCGAGATCCGCATCAACCGGCTGGTGCGCGTCCGGCTTCTGGGGCGCGGGCCGCAGTCCTCGGTTCAGCTTGCGATCCGATCCCCCTATCGGCTGACGCTCGGCGGGTTCGGGGCGTCACCGAGGCATTACCCGACGGCGTTGTCGACCTGTCAGGTCGGGCCGGGTTCGGTGTCGGGCATCCAATTGGGGGATCGCTATTATCCATGCGATGATTTGCTGATCACGCCGGAACACGACGCGAGCCTGGTGGTCAACCACAGAACCTATCGGGGTCTTCTTCGGATCATGCGGGAGGGGAGCGGGCTCTCGTTGATCAATCATGTCGACATGGAATCCTATCTCAAGGGGGTGCTTCGCGGCGAGTTGCCGGAGACCTACCACCCCGAGGCGTTCAAGGCGCAGTGCGTCGCGGCCCGGACGTATGCGTTCTACCAGATTCGGAACAACGCGGCGGGCGTGGATTTCGACGTCTATGACAATGAGGGGAGCCAGATGTACATCGGCGTTCTCGGCGAACAGAGCCACAAGGCGCTGGATGCGGTCCGGCAGACCCGCGGGGAGGTTTGCGTCTGGAACGATCACGGACGGGACACGATTTTCTGCACCTACTATTCCGCCACCTGCGGCGGCTCTTCACAACATGTCAACAATATGAAGCCCAACGATCCCAATGTCGCGCCGCTGGCCGGTCAGGTCGCGTGTCAGGATTGCTATCTGCACAAGTTTTATCGCTGGGGTCCGGTCTCGATATCGAAGCGGGAATTGACCCGGCGGATCGTGGCCCGTTATCCCAGCGTGAAGAACCTGGGAACGATCGTGCGGCTCCGCCCGAAGGAGCGAACGGCCGACGGTCGGATTGTTCGGATTCAACTGGACGGTTCGACGGGTCGGAACGAGACGCTCGTTGGCGAGGATTTTCGGCTCTCCTGCGGGGGGCGGGTGTTGAAGTCCACGAATTTCGTGATCGAGACCACGCCCGATGCATTCCATTTCCGAGAGGGCAAGGGCTACGGCCATGGCGTGGGTCTTTGCCAGAGCGGGATGGAGACCAAGGCGCGACGCGGCATGGATTACCGGAGAATCCTCTCGGTCTATTATCCGACCTCCAGGATCAAGACGCTCTATCAGTAAGCGGACGTGCGAGAAGGCGATGGCTGATCAGATCCATCCCGGCGGGCCGGGATCCTCCCGGTGTCTTCACGGGCCGGAGGCCCGTGCCACATGAAGTATTCAGATTCACTCGATGCCGCTTCTCAAACACGGATTCACGGTTCCGAGACCGAACCGCCCCGACCCTATCGGACGGGGTAATGGATTTTCCCAGTGCTCTGTCGCAGGTGAGGCCGTGGTGACTCGCAAGACCCACGGCCTGACGACTGCGTCGTCAGACCGTGCCACCCATCAAGTCATGTGCGACGGAGCACTCGTATTCGGGCGCATGACAGTTCAGGCTGATCGGCTGATCGGGATTGCGTGATGGAAGCCCGGCTGAAGCCGGCTGAGCGGACTTCCGAAGGACGCAAACCACCGACTGAAGTCGGTGGCAAACAAGAAACTGACCGGCTGAAGCCGGCATGGAATCCGCCGATTTTGTCATGGACCCCTCGTATTCCGCTCCCATCGTGGTGCACTTGACATCATTGCCCGCATCGACTATATTCAATCTCAATGTTTCAGGAATTGACCCACGCCCGTCGCACCTCCCCCGGCCGCTCGGAGCGTCTCCGTGCCGCTGCGTCCGGTTCGACCGCGTGCGTCTGTTGCTGTTGTTGTATGAATTGTCCCCAGGGAGGACCATTCTAACGGCTGCAACACAT
>JBHHUV010000210.1:0-5247 GCA_046754005.1 Phycisphaerae bacterium
GAGGTTGCGGCGGAAGCTGTTGATGAACGGCTTTCTATTCGTTCCCTCACGGTCCGAATCATCCAACTCGGCCCAGATCTTCTCCGTGATATTGGAGATATGCTCTCCGAGGGTATAGATGTCGTCACCCTTGGGGAACTTGACCTGGTTGTCGTGGATGCGGCCGATGGTGAAGGGGTTCATCATCGTGGTCAGGCATCGGAACTGTGCGCCCGCGACGAAGTCGTGGATGTTGAAATCGACAAAGAAGTCGAAGTCGTCCGATCCCCAATGGCTGAACCGTCCCGGCGCGAGCTTGCTGAGCAGGTCGGGATCGATCTGATAGGCATCTTCCGCGAAGACCTTGTCGCAGACGAATTTCAGGGCTTCACGCTGCTTGTCGGCATCGACGACAGTCACCGGCGTACGGGCATCCTTGTCGCCCTTGTGATCGCGGTTGATGATCTGTCCGCCGGGGAACCGGGCGACGTGACTGGCTGCCGAGGCCCTCTGGCCCATAACCAAGGCGAAGGCGCGGCGAAGCTTGGTGTAGGACTGACCGTCCTTGACGGCCCAATCGGAGAGATCCTTCAGGAGGCTCTCGGCGAGCCGATTCTGTCGTCGGGCGTAGTCCACCACATCCCGACCGGCGTCGAATCGATTCGACAACGGATCAGGTGACAGAAAGCCCATCGTGTCTTCATCGGTGGCATAGTCGAGCCCGGCCTCGGCGACGCGACCGGCGATGCTCTTGAGCATCTCCTTCTCGTTTTTGTAAGGCTTACCGGCGGGGCGATAGCCGTATTCGATGGCCCAGTAGTCATAGGGGCCGATGGTTCGCGTCACGAAGGAGCCCTGGGAGTCGCCACGGGGGGCCAGGATCGGCGGGTTGTAGTCCATGACGGAGCCGACGGTGGCTTCACCCGCCAGGCTGGAATCCTCGATTTCCTTCATCGGCATCCAGGTGCTGGCCTTGAAGTTGTGGCGCAGTCCGAGACAGTGTCCGACTTCGTGGCTGACAATTTCCTTGATGATCTGACCGATGAAATCGTCGCTGTTTCGGCCGAGCCCCTTGGCCTCGAGGGCGAGACCGGCGAACTGCATCTGGTAGGCCATGCCGGAGGCACATTCACACAACGGCCGCCCCTTTTTTTGCATATAGCGCATCAGATTGAGATAGAATTGCTCGTCGGGATCGTCGTGCAATCGGACATTGGGCAACAACAACTCCCGTGGAGAGTGATACTTCCATTGAGGGTAGGCCTTGAAGAAAGACTCGAGGTAGGGGTTGTAGGGTTCCCAGGATTCCTCGCCGCCGGTCAGTCGGTCGTAGCGCGAGACATAGGTGCGGACCATGGCGTCGTCGAAGACGATGTCAGCATCGAAAATCTGGCCGGTCAGGGGGTGGGCGCGAGATGGCCCCATGGCAAAGCCCCTGCCGGTAACGATCCAACGGAAAAAGTTCCATCGTGCATCTTCGGGATCCAGGTTTCGCGTCTCGGGGTCGTAGTCTTCCTGCTGTACGACGACAAGGGCATCGAGGAAGCCGCATTTTTCATAGGCCTTGTTCCATTCGAGGATTCCCTCCTTGACCCAACGGCGGTACTTGAGGGGGACCGTTTTCTCGATGTACCACTTGATCGGGTTTTTCGGGGCGCTGAGTTTGGCTGTGGGATCGCGCTTCTCCAGGCGCCAGCGATTGATATAGCGATTGAAGAGTGTCGGCGCATCGTGGTTTTTGGACCAATCCTTTCGGACGGTGAGAAAGTATCCGACGCGATCGTCTGCGAGGCGTGGTTTGTAGCCCTTTGCGGACTCGGGAATCTTCGAAATGCTGTAGTGAAACTGGGTTCGTTTTCCGGCGCCTCTTCGAAGCAAGGCAAGATCAATCGAGAGTTCGACGTTTTGGGGGAAGGCCTTGTATTTGACCCACTTGCTGAGTGATGGATTGACGACGCCGCCACCCATGGGGCCGATTCCGGCGAAATCGGCCTTGAACAGACCATTCAAATCGACAATCAGATCAGACCCTTTGGTCGTGAGGATGGGGATTTTCTTGAGAATGATGTCGCCGCCATAGCTTCGCTTGATCACGTCTGCCACGGGTTTGCCGGCGCCTGCGACGTACCGCGGGTCTACTTGCATGAGAATCAGGTTTTTGTCCATTCGTTCGAGATAGGCCAGGAAGTGATCGAGCTGGAATCCGGTGGCAACGGAACCTCCGGACATGCTCGATGCGATCATGAACTTCTTGGAGACCAGCGAGCCCGGAATCTGTGCACGAAGGGAGTCTTTTTTCTTGTTGTACCAGAGTTTGAAGAACGGCGGTTCGGCAGTGGGGACTTCCTTGAAGTCCTTCATGGCCTTATCAAAGGGCGGGAAGTCGGGCTTGGGCTTTGCCGCCTTGGGCTTGGGCTTTGCGGGCTTCGGTGCGGCACTCGCGGCACTCGCGGTGGTCAGTCCAACGAGCATGATCACGGCAAGTGAGAGTCGGTAACATCGTGCGTTCATCGATAACTCCTTGTGCTGGTGGATATTGAGGCTGGTTTCATCATCATGGGGATTCGCCGCGGATGAGGACAGGGCATCATCTGTAGCGGGTACACCGTCATGTATACCGTCATGAAGTTGAGAATGTTTCACATAAAATATTTGGACCGCGGCTTCCTTGTTCGCGGCTGTCCGCGATCATACCCTAATTTCATGATGATGGCGATGGAATCGATGCCACGCCATCTGCGAACGAACGGACATTGACCTGACGCGGATAGTCCGAATACAGGTTGCCAGGCGAGCCATAGGCGATCGACTCAACACCTCGTCTATCTATTGAGATCGGATCAGGCTGTGGGTTCTTCAGTTTCGACTTGTAAATCACAGCTTCTGCACATTTTTGTGGATATTATCCCGCGTTTTTTTTCCCATTCTCCACTCGATTCTGCTTGTAACGGATCTCAGCGATCGCTATAACCATCTTGAGATATTGAAGATATGTCAATCAATTCCAATCTCGTCGAGAACCGATCCCGTACCCTCCCAGGCATGCCCGATTTTCGTCTTCCGTGAATGAGGAAACCGGCATCAGGCGATGCCGAGGAATTGACACCCCACGATTAACGTGCTAGGTTCCCTCGCCCGGAATCGATCGGTACTGCGAATACACATTCAGTGCCATCGATTCGAGACCGATATACGCTCGGAACGGTGTTTGATCGATCCGGGCCCGAGTGTTCCTCCCCGGCCCATTACGATGATAACTGTTTTCAACTTAGGAAGTTATCGCATCAATGGCAAAAAAGATCCAGACTAAGAAGACCGGGAAAACCCCTGCAAAGCGTCGAAGTTCCGGCGTGAAGGGGGCCAAGAGCCTAGTGATCGTCGAATCGCCGGCCAAGGCGAAGACCATCAACAAGTATCTCGGCTCTGATTACATTGTAAAGGCCAGCAAGGGCCATGTCCGGGATCTTCCCCCGCACGAATATGGGGTCGATCCCGGTGCTAATTTTGCCCCCAACTACGTCATTCTTCCCAATCACAAAAAGGTTCTGGATGAGCTGGGAACGCTCGCGGATCAGGTAGAAAAGGTCTTTCTGGCGACCGACATGGACCGCGAGGGCGAGGCGATCGCGTGGCATCTGATGCAGGCGCTGGAGTTGCCAAGCGGCAAGACCCAACGGGTGGTCTTCAATGAGATCACCAAGAGCGCCATCCATGATGCCTTCGCCGATGCTCACGAAGTCAACATGAGCAAAGTCGATGCCCAGCAGGCTCGTCGGATCCTGGATCGGATCGTGGGGTATGAGCTCTCACCGCTCCTTTGGAAGAAGATCGCCAAGGGGCTGTCGGCGGGGCGTGTGCAATCGGTCGCCGTTCGGCTGATTGTCAACCGGGAGGAGGAAATCCGTGCCTTCGAGCCGCAGGAATCCTGGTTGATCGACGGCATGTTCAGCAGTGATCCCGGGCAGGCGTCGACGCTTTCAAAACAATGGCTGGATTTTCTCGATAACACTGGCACCGACGGACCTCGTACCCAGAAAGCACAACAGGGTTGGCTCTGTGAGCACGGTTGCTTTCAGACGACGTTGGTCGAGGTTGGGGGTAAACCGTTCAAACCGCTCGGCCGGCTGGATCGGAAGAAACCGGTACCGGAGATGTTTCTCAGCGCGGTGGACGAGGTTCGACCAGTGGCGGAGGCTTTGGGTTACGAGGTAGCCGACGTCAAGCGCAAAGAGTGGACCGACTACGGCCACCTGGGGCTTCAACAGATTGAGCTGTCGGGCCAAATGGCGGCCTCGGGGGGGCCTGATTTTTCGGTCAAGTCGATCGACACGAAGCGAACTCGATCGAAGCCGCCCGGGCCGTTCACAACGGCGACGCTCCAGCAGGCGGCGTCCAACCAGTTACGCCTGTCGGCATCTCGGACGATGCGTATCGCGCAGGGGCTCTACGAAGGCATCGATATCAAGACGGGTGAGGGAAACGTCGGCCTGATCACCTATATGCGAACGGACTCGACGAATCTGTCGAAGGAGTCGCTCGGCGCTGTCCGCGGCTGGCTGGCGGATTCGTTTGGAGAGAAATATCTGCCGTCCAAACCCAACTTATTCGCCAGCTCAAAAAAGGCGCAGGAGGCACACGAAGCCATTCGGCCGACGGATGTGACGCGGACACCTGAGGACATGAAGGGGCACATGACGGCCGAACAGCACAAGGTGTATTCGCTGATCTGGAAGCGATTCGTGGCCTGCCAGATGACACCGGCCGAGTGGGACGCTACGAGTGTATTTATATCCGCCAGGACGGCGCAGGGAGAGGCGGTTTTCAAGGCGACGGGTCGGGTGCTTGTATTTGATGGTTTTTACAAGATCGCCGGTCAGCCGAAAAACGGGGTCGACCAGACGTTGCCGTCGCTGGCGGTCCATCAGCCGGTTTCGCCACTTGAGATTCGACCGATGCAGAAGTTCACCTCCCCGTTGGCGCGGTTTACCGAGGCATCGCTGGTGAAGACGCTCGAGTCCGAGGGTATCGGCCGGCCGAGCACCTACGCGGCGATCATCAAGACGATCCAGGATCGGGGTTACGTGGAGCAACAGGATCGCAAGTTTCATCCGACCTCGCGGGGGGAAGTCGTCACCGAAAAACTGGTGACGCACTTTCCCAGGATCATGGACGTTCGATTCACCCGGCAGGTCGAAGACGAACTGGACAAGATCGAGGAGAAGCACCTGGATTGGCACCATGTGCTGCACGATTTTTACGAACCCTTCA
>JBHHUV010000211.1:0-5238 GCA_046754005.1 Phycisphaerae bacterium
AGTATTTCGTCGCCCGCGCGAACCATCGGCGTGACAAACAACAGTACGGCGAATACCTGCAACAATGCCTGCATGGATACCCTCCTCATCGTGATGGCGTTATCCCCCGGGGTGACGGCCGGTTCCTCCACCGATCCCGCCGGAGGCTATTTCATCGCATATCGAGACGGGATGCAACCATGTGAGGAGCGCGTGAACGGGGCTCGGCGCGTCAAGGCCATGCTGCCCCCATCCACGGGTTCGGCCTCATGCTTCCTTTCCCGGATAGGTTTGGGATTCGGTCGTCTCTCGGATCCGGTCGCACGGCCCTGACCCACAAGCATGATTCACCTGTGATTCGATGAGTGATCATGATCGTCAGCCTGGGTATGGACGCGAGTCGGGGGGAGACGCTGGGCAGCAACTGGGTCGAGGATGAGATCGATTTGTCAGTGGACTCGGGTGTGAATCTCGAACCGGTCATCGAATCTAGGACGGATGCGGGTCATGGATCAATGCACACGGAAACACCCTCCCCATCCGTTTTGCCAGAAGACACTACTGGTCCATTCCATTCGTTTTTACAGGTGGGGAGCATCGGCGTCTCGCCGGTCCCAACGGAAAACATCGGTCTGGGGCTGTTGATACACCCGCAACATCATGGGGAATGGACCACTACCGACAAAGGCAAAGCAGACCGTACGCCTTCTTCTGTGGACGCATGGCGGCCTTGATTCCATACAGCTCATCCGGGGTTGTGTCATTCTTCCGGAAGTAAGTCTGGGAATAATGACAGCAGGCCAGGATCAACTCGGCGATCGTTGGACCGGGCAGACGAAAACCGAACTGTCGGCCATTGCACAGCCACTCGGAAATGAGGCGGTCGGATTCCTCCTGTGCAAGGGCAGTCCGGTGTTTCCCGAGGTTGATCGACTTGCCATCGATGACGACGAGGGCTTGGCCAGTTGCCTTATTGTGTAGACGGAGTTTGGGGACGGTAGAACGATTCGTGGACATGATGCGGTCTCCAAAGCCAAGAGGAGTCGTACAACTCCTTTTCGGTGGTTTTCGAGCCGCACGATCCCACGCGGATCGGTACGCTAACTCCAGCGTTCGGTGTGACTTGTGATTACTCGGGGCGACTTGATTTGAACAAGCGACCTCTGCGTCCCGAACGCAGCGCTCTGACCAGGCTGAGCTACGCCCCGTGAAGAAGAATCATACCCGTTCGACCGAAGATGACAAGGACTGCCCGTTTGAATATCTGTGGGATGGTGAGATTGGGGTCTCGCAGGGGGGCGTTTCTGGAGATCCAAGTATTCCTTTATCAGAGGATCGAGTTGCCCGACGTCATCGAGAGAGAACGATCTCATCATCGGGGTAAGCCAACAGGAAAACGCCACCCGGCGCCAGGAGTGGGCCCCGTCTTCCGGGATTCCCTCTACATGGCATCACCCTGCATCACCCTTCGACGGATTCAAGACATCTGTCATCGGCTTGGATCGGCTTCTGTCGACACTGCTGGCGGCTGGACTTGAACCAGCGACCCAGGGCTTATGAATCCCTTGCTCTGCCAACTGAGCTACGCCAGCGGAAAAATCGCAAACCTTGCTTATACATTAAGTAGCGACATTCTGCAACTCCATGTAAAACGTATTCCACGCGGGAGGAGCCTGTGCTGAAACTCGAGTCGACTCGGTTCAGGGTTGGAGGACGGAGTCCCCACCGGTCATCGGATGAATTCCCCTGTACGATGGACCATCCGGCCCGGGACGCCGACGAATCGATCCCAAGTTCCCTCCCATGCCATACCCCCGATGCCACCCCCGGTCCCCGTCTTAGTCCAACCCTTGATACCGGCAGTACGCTCGATCATGTTCCCTCCCGTCGGAAGAGATGAGGAGCCCAATCGGAACACCGATACTGGTGACGGTTGTCATCGGCGGCGAGATCGCCGACACCATCCAGAGGCTTCTCATTCTTACGGCCCGTTTCATGTCGCTTGTCCGGCAATCGGACAACACACAGACGTAAGCGTGGCCGAATACCTGACATCCTGATCGGATGATTCGAGATCGCACGCACACAATCGATTCCGGCTCCGCCACCTGATTGGGTCCCCTCCAGCTCATGTGCGCAATTCCGGACGGCCTTGTCCCCGTACCGCGTGTCAAGACCGCTTGCAACTTGGAACTGGGTCCATCCGAAATCGTGTCATCGCGTCATATAGACATCATATCGTGTCGTTTTCTGTCGATAGACATGGGTTGGATTCGGCGCAAGCGGCGGCGCATGGCGCATCCGCTTGACCACGACACGCCCGCGCGCGACGGTACGCGCGATCTCGAATAGAGTCTCCGCATCCGGATCATCTCCGACAAGATGTCGCAAAATGCGCATCTCCTTCTTCACCAGGGCCGACTTGGTCTTCGGCGGAAACATCGGATCGAGATAGACCACGTCCGGAGAGGCACCGGGCGACAGCCGTTTGAGGATGTCTCGGGCGTCACCCACCGTCAGGCGAAGCCTGGAAGGGATCCAATCGCACAACTCCGGATCACGCGCGGCGCGATCGAGTCCGTCCCGCACAAGGGCCGAGACGATCGGCGAACGTTCGATCGCGGTCACCACGCACCCATTGTCGGCGAGCAGGAACGCATCCCGCCCCAGGCCGCAGGTAGCGTCGATAATGGACGTGTTCGAACCGCGCCGGAGGCCGGCGGCCTGAAAGAGAAGACCGAAGCGATTGACGCGGCGGCTGTATCCAACGGCGCCCTTGATGAAATCGACATGAATCGGGCCCGGCGCGGGTGGTCGCGTATCGCGCAGTTCCAGGCGGTCTGCATTGACCACGAGGTGCAGATCGTACCCGGCGTCGGCCTCACGGATAAGCGGCAGGGCGAGCTCCCGCGCAATGTGCTCCGCCTTCGCGCGTATTCGCGCATCGCCCCCCACGGGCAACACGGCTACGATTGACGTAGACGGGTGTGGCGATGAATGACGGGGTTCCGTTGTCGATTCACGCGGAGACATGCTATTTCAAACAAAGGGGCGATTGCCAGGCCGCCGACACCGGATCATGAAAACGCTTTTCAGATTCAACGGTTGAATTACCACGGATTCAATTGCCATCCTATCGGACGGGGCTGCACCCACCAAGTTGATCATTCTACCGCCGCCGATGTGAGACAGTGGACACCCGCATGTCCTCCGGCGGAATTCAATCCGTCGCCAATGCCGGGATCTACGCCATGGCGTCCGCGTCCGATCATCGTCACTCACAGCCGTGGTAGACGCCGGATGATGCTGTTTCCAACAAGGTCTAAGCCGGTTCATTACCGGTTCCAGTCATGTGAAACATTCTGAAACCGGCAGGCCCTCGTCGACAGGAATACATCATCATGGATGCCCTGAAATCCGAATAGATAGATGCGACAATCATGAAAGAGGCGCGACGTCACGCGGTTGTCAAGCAGGGGAGGCCGATCCCGATCGTGTTCGTCATGCCCGAGCAAGGCTTGGCGTCATCGGCTGCATGATGGCTGTTGAGCATAGTCTCTCTTGAGAAGCCAAGTGTGATGGGATCATGGCCCTCGGGGTATAGTCGGTGAGTACCGCTTCTCATTACGTGCAAACGGTCCGTCTCACGGATTCCGAAGTCGAGGCCTATCTCGATCGCCTTGATAGGGAGCAAAAACGTGACGGGCGAGACAATCGTTCCTCCGAGCGTTACACCTATCGTGTCAAAGGGTGCGTCGTGCATCTTCAAGCGACGAGTGCGGGCAACACGATCTCCTATCTGGTTCCCACACGCAACATCAGCGCCGGGGGGATGTCTTTTCTGCATGGCGGATTCGTCTATCCCGGCTCGCGATGCACGGTTCAGTTGATCGGCACCCATGGAACCTGGACCAAAATAGAAGCGGTTGTAACCCGGTGTGAGTACATCAAGGCATCCATCCATGAGGTCGCGTTGAAATTCAAGAACGAGATCGATCCGGCGGATTATTCTTCCGATGCCGTGAAGACGCGGGTACTTCTGGTGGATGACGATCCATTGACCACCCGGCTGGCGATGATGCTGCTCACACAACTCAATTCCGAAGTGGACCACGCCGAGAATGGTCAAATCGCACTCAAGTTGGCACAAGAAAGCATCTACGACGTAATCCTGATGGATATGGAAATGCCGGTGCTCGACGGTTTTGAAGCCGTCAAGCAACTCCGCGAGAAGGGCTATTCCGGCGTGATCATTGCGGCTACTGCCAAGACGCAGCCCGCGGACAAAAAGCGATGTTTCGAAGTCGGTTGTAATCGCTTTATCCCCAAACCCTACCATCGCGAGATGCTGGCGGATATGATCGCATCCCTCAGGCAGAAGCCCCTGGTCAGTTCCCTGGCACAAGATAGTTCGATGACGGAAATAATAGATGCCTTTGTCTCGGAACTTCCCCCGAAATTGAGACGAATCGAGGAAGCCTATGCCAACCAGGACCACAACCAACTGGAGATACTTTGCCGTAGCCTGAAAGGAGAAGCGGGAGGCTATGGTTTCGAGCCGATTTCGAACGCCGCTGAGCAGCTAGAGAAAGCGATGATCGACAATTGCGCCCAACCCGAACTCAAGCGTCACATGGAGGACCTCGCCAAGCTCTGTTACCAAGCCCGCTCGTCCGCCAAGACGACACACCCATCCACCGAGAACAAGGAAACCGTCGAATCCGAATCGTCATAGTCGCCGGGTGACATCGTCACGTACAACTCGGCCGGGTGGCATGACCAGACACGGCGCGGCCATGCCGGTCGAAACGATTCATCTCAGCCGAATAGCCCCGCGCAGTCACCCTCAATCAACCGGCTGAAACCGGAACCGTCTCTCCGGCCACTCGCTTCTCGCGCAAGGCATCGAGAATCTTCTCCGGCGTGATCGGCAGATCGGTAATCCAGACACCGGTGGCATTCGCAATGGCGTGGGCGACGGCGCCGAGAACGGGCAGCGTGCTTCCCTCGCCGATCTCCTTGGCGCCGAAGGGGCCGCGCGGCTCGTAGGATTCGACCAGGCCGCTGAAAATCTCCGGGGCGTCCTTGATCGTCATCGTGAGGTATCCGTGCAGGTTGGGATTGAGGATCCGGCCCTTCGCGTCGAACTGGACGTCTTCCATGATGGTTTCGCCGGTGCCCATAACGACGGCGCCTTCGACCTGTCCGTGGACCGCCTGCGGGTTGATGGCTGTGCCGCAGTCGTGGTAGTCGGTGAAG
>JBHHUV010000212.1:0-5197 GCA_046754005.1 Phycisphaerae bacterium
GTGTTCATCAGGGCGGCGATGTCTTCGTTCTCGAAGCATTCCCGCTCCATGACGTGGCACCAGTGGCAGGCGGAATAACCGATCGAGAGGAAGATCGGCTTGTTCTCCTTGCGCGCCCGTTCGAGGGCCTCCGGTCCCCAGGGATACCAGTTGACCGGGTTGTGGGCGTGCTGGAGGAGATAGGGGCTGGTTGCGTTGATGAGGGGGTTGGTGAATTTGTGGGTTGTCTCTTTCTCGGCGGTCGTCATGGCGTGTTCGCCTTTGTTTGTGGGATCGGGATCGTTGGATTTCTGCGCCGCGGCGTTATCGCAACAAAGCGCGCCGGCGATACAGAGGAGGGTAAGTGGACCGACATATAGGGGTCGTCTGAGGAATCGAGTCGTCATCTTGTCTCCGTCCGTTTGGGTTTATGGGGCCGGATAGTATAGCGCGGGTGGGGGTTAATAGCGAATAGCGAAAGCGATTATCACCGGCCGGTTGGGTGATTTTCCGAACAGTTCCAGCAGAGTTCGAAGGTGCCGGGGTTGGATTCGTTGCAGGCGGGGCAGGTCCATTCGGGAGGGGGATCGGCGGGCGGCGGCGGGAGTTCGGCGAACAGTTCGTATCGGCGGAGCAGATCAATGACCTGGAAGTAGTAGCCGCGCGGGACGGCGAGGCGACCGCCCCGCTGCGACCGTTGGCGCAGACCCGGCATCGTCTCAGCCGGATGAAGTTCCTCCAGGTGGGGAATCCGAGCACGGCGGATCACCTCGATGACGGAATCGTTCATGCGAACCTCGTGGCCATTAATAATGACGACGGGGGTATCGCCCGGCGGGATGTAGTCGTCGACGTCGAACTGGGTGCCGCATTCGGGACAGCGGTGTTCGGGGAGTGAGGCGAGTGGATAGCGGCACCGCTTGCAGAGCAGGCCGAGGTCGGGGACGGGGAGCGTATGGGGATCAAAGGACATGGAGTGTAGTATAGCGGAGTCGAAAGGGGGGGGCGTGGAGTTGGAAAAAGGGCGACCCGGTGGCCTGAGTTTGTGTGCTCAGGCTACCGGGTCTTGGGTGGAGTGGGTTTAGTTGCGCTGCTCAATGGCAGGGGCATGCTGGGGGAAACGTCAAAACGCCGAAAAGTCAAAACGTCGAAATAAAAAAAGAAGCAAAAACTGACAACTACGAAACAACGATCACAACAGCATCAACAATAATGTTCGGACGAGCGCGGTGGGTGTTGGGCATGCTTACCCGACCCCAAAGGCCGGGTCGTGTAAGCATGGCACACGCCATCCCCATACGCGTCACTCTTAATCTAAGCACTGCTTGAAGCAGTGGCTCACGAATTATTAAACGCTGTGCTTCCCTGGGCCTTTCTCAGCGAATGACTGTGGTGAAGGTCGGTCCTACCATTAATACCCGTTCGCCGGACAAAAGTTCCATGTGAATCAGAAAATCTTGCACCACGCGGGCCTTTTCCGGATCGATCGTCTTCAGGGCCTCAATCGCCGTCGCGAAGGTCGGTATCGCGGCGAATCTGGAACCGACCGCGCCTTCAGCCATATGAACGAAATCGTCGTCGGATTCTTTCCCGCCAAATAATTCTGAAAACACGTCCATCAATGTCTGTGGTCGTGGATAGACTCGCAGCTCGTAATCGGAGACCTCGGCCTCGGCGGCGGCGTACTTGATCGCGTCGGCAAAGCCGCCCAACTGATCGACCAGGCCGATCTTCAGGGCTTCGGTTCCGGTATAGACCCGGCCCCCGGCCAGGGATTCGATCTCACCCGTGAGCTTGCTCTTGCGACCGGCCAGAACGCGATCCTTGAATTCGCCGTAGACCCGGTTCATGAAACCCATGACGACCTCTCGCTCGTCGTCGCTGAAGCGGCGGTTGGTGTTCATCATGTCGGCCCGCGCACCTCGCTTGTATTCGTGATTAGTGACGCCGGCCCAGTCCCAGAGACCCTTGGTGACGATCTTGCCGCCGACGACGCCGATGGAACCGGTGATGGTGATCGGTTCGGCGAAGATGCTGTCGGCGAGGGTCGACACGTAGTAGCCGCCGCTGGCAGCGACGTTGCCCATCGAGACGATGAACGGCCGTCCCGACTCGCTGAAGCGCTGGGCGGCCTCGCAGATGACATCGCTGGCGAGGGCCGAGCCGCCGGGAGAATCAACACGCAGGACGAGGGCCTTGACGCTGTCGTCCGCGGCGGCCTCGGAGATGGCCTTGCGGACCGTTGCGGAACCGGCGTTCGAGGTGCCGCCGAAGAGGCCCTGCTCCGTCTTGCCCGAGGTGATCGCCCCCTCGACATAGACCACGGCGACGGCGGGTTCATCCGACTTGTCCTTGCCCTTCATCATGTCGCCGAAGAGCTTGAAAATGCCGAAGGGATTGTCCAGATCAAGTTCGAGCCCCTTTTCGCCGCCGTAGTTGGATACGATCTTGGTTTCCTCGCCGTATCGCTTTTTGATGCTCTTGACGAAGTCCTCGCGGTATTGAAGCGTGTCAACCAGCTTGGCCTCGAGGGCTTCCTTGGAGCTGAAGACGCCGATATCGACGAGTTCGCGGACGCGCTCTTCGGAGAGCCGCCGGCTCTTGGCGATGGCCGCAAGCATCTGATCGAAGATGGAGTCCAGCAGGCGGTTGTTCTGCGCCTCGGCCTCCTTGCTGGGGCCGGTTCGGTAGAAGGGCTCGCCGGCAGACTTGAAATCGCCGCAGTGGAGGATGTCGGCCTCCATGCCGATCTTGTCGAGCGTGTTCTTGAAATAGAGGGCCTCGCCGTAGAGACCGGTGAAGGCGACCTCGCCGGCGGGGACGAGGACGAGGCGGCTGGCGGCCGAGCCGAGCATAAGGGTGCCATTGCTCAGATTCTCGCTGAAGACCCAGACATCCTTGTCGGCAGCACGCAGGGCCTCGAACTGGGCGCGAATTTCCTGGATCTGACCCATGCCGAGGGCGGCCTGGTCGATTTCGAAGATTACCGCCTTCAGGTTGTCGTCGGCCCGCGCATGGCGAAGCTTTTTGAGCAGGTTGAACATGTTGGGCGGGGCCTTGTCGCCCAGCAGCGCGCCGATGCCTGAGGTATCGGGCTGTTCGGGCAGGGGGCCGCTGAGCTTGAAGACCGCAACGACGTCGCCTTCGCCGGCTGAGACGGGCGTGATGGCGACGAGGCCTGCCAGGATACAACTCAATAGACATGCGATTGTTTTTCCGTACATGATCCGTTCCTCCGCGATCGTTTGGTTTGTGGTGCCGGGGTTGCGCCGGTGCGCAACGGGCCCACGGTTGCTCACTTAGTTATTCGTACGAGATTCGTTTATATTCGCCGGAATTGTCATTTTCCCTGCATTCTGTTCTATCATCCGAATGGTCGGTATCCGCATCACCCGGTGGAATAACGCGGTGGCATGATCTCCCTCACGGTTGTATCCGTAACCCATTGAACCGTAAAGATATGGAGCGGGTATGGCAGATCTCGCGGGTTCGATTGCAGATGAATGAGGGGTTGGAATATGGGCGGATTATTATCATCGCTCAACCTGCCCACCATCCAATACACATTTCGCACGGCTGGAGACTGATGGTTTCCGGTTGAAAAACATCAACAAAAGCAAAAAGAACAACAAAAACAAAAATAAAAACAACGCACCGGCGGGACGCCGATGCTCCCCGGGTGTTGGGCGTCGCAACTCGCGACAGGGTTCGGGGGTTACTTATTCCGTGGGTTCAGGGCGATGGGGCCGGTCGTCGGGACGATGGGTGGACGCGGGGGGGGGGATCTTGCCACTACCGAAACCCTTGATGGCGGGCATGTCCTCCGGCTTCTCGCTGGGATGGACGGCGAAGACCTCGACACGAACGATGTCGTCGAACGGGACCGTGACCACGAAACAGCCGACCTTGTAGGCCTCATCGGCGGCCATGCACTCGAATGTCATCGAACCGGTAGTCGCGGTCTTGATGATCTCCTTGATCTCGTAGGAGAAGCCGTCGCGGAGATAGACGATGGTGCGGGCCTCGAGCTCGTCGATAAATGTCTTGAACTTGTCGTCCTTGGCGGCCTTCTTGGGTTCCAGATCGGGGAAGTGATTCAGGGCGCATCGACGCCTTGCCTCGCCGGTTTTCTCCTTGAATTCCCCGCCAAACCACCAGTCGTAATTGAAGATCATTCAGATTCCTTGTTGCTTGCCAGTCGTGTAGAATGATGCAATCGAGCGAAACCACTCGACAACCCGCACCTGGGAGCGGCATCACACTAGAGTGGAGACTTTCCCATGTCAATCCGGATGCGTCAACGTGGGCCATGTTGGGTCCATGACAGAATCGGCGGAGTCCATGCCGGCTTCAGCCGGGCAGTTTTCTCGTTTGCCACCGACTTCAGTCGGTGGTGGACGCCATTCACAATTCCACTCAGCCGGCTTCAGCCGGGCTTTCATGACTCGATACCGGCGAGGCGGAATCCGATGGGCCCGCCCAAACTGTCATGCATCCGTTCATGTCTTGATTGGGAGCCGGATCGAGCATGATCGAGGGGGATTCGCCATCATCTGAAGCGGGCCGCACGGACCGCGATCACACGCAACTCGTGAAGCAGGCGGCCGCCGAGTTGGGATTCGAGCGGTGCGGAATCGCCCGGGCCGGGCCGATTCCGCGTGAAGCAGCCCTGCTGGACTGGCTGGCGCGGGGCCGGGCAGGCTCGATGGCCTACATGCACCGGCATCCGGGCTCCCGCCGGGATGTGCGGGAATGGCTGCCGTGGGCGCGAAGCGTGATCGTCGTCGCCTTGAATTATCATAGACCCGCGCCGAAGAAGCCGAACGATCAACCGCGCGGGCGGGTGGCCATGTACGCGTGGGGCGAGGACTATCACGTCGTGCTTAGGGAGAAGCTGGACCGGCTGGTGGAACGGCTTGAGGATGTGCTTGACGGTCCGTTTCAGACGCGGGTCTGCGTGGATACGTCGGCGATCGTCGAGCGGGAGCTGGCCGCGATGGCGGGGATCGGCTGGATCGGGAAGAACACACTGGTGTTGCACCCGTCACTGGGTTCCTTTTTCTTTCTCGGGGAGATCATAACGGACCTGTCGTTGGAACCGGACGCCCCGGAGCCGGATCATTGCGGGAGTTGCACCCGTTGCCTCGACGCCTGCCCAACGGGGGCGTTTCCGAGAGCGTACGAGATGGACGCGAGCCGGTGTATTTCCTATCTGACG
>JBHHUV010000213.1:0-5196 GCA_046754005.1 Phycisphaerae bacterium
GCTATCCCCATCGACTTCCCCCGCGGTGCGCTGTGTCGCTGACATCGACGCCCGGTGTCTCTCCTCACTGACAGGCCAAGCCATCACGCCGAGGGTCGATTCAGACCACACCGAACAGGCAGTTTTTGCCGATCGATGTCACCACTGGTATCGACAATGCGAATCAGGATCCCGTCCGTAGGAAAATTCGTCAACGATCGTCCATCTCATAGCCGTCCCAGATCAAAACCCACAATCCAAAAACCGAAATCCACCGATATGTTGTAGTGCATACACACACTTTTTTTGCGGGTTTGTCGGGAAGAACGTCTTGCAGACCCGGTTGTATCGCCCTTACAGGGCTTCGTGTTTTTGATTGCGCTGACCCAAGGCGGCGTTTCGCTCTGCCCTGGGCTGACATGTTGCGCCCCTTCGGGGCAAAAGAAGAGATGCGCCTCTTCGGGGCAACCCGTCTATTCGTGTGTGGTGATGCACTCGTTGCAATCGATGGCCGCGACTTGGCGCCGGTGTTAATCGCTTGATTCAGACGGACCCACTCATGACGCTTCACGTACTGAAACACGGTCCATACCGCCGCCGGATCGTTGTGTTGATGACGACAATCACCTGTCTCCTCACGGTCGATATCCTCGTACGACGAGCGAAACCCCGGCTCGATCCATTTTACATCGATCGATATCGGCGCAAGCTCTCCGCGGCGGCATCGGCGAAGCCGGATATTCTGCTCATTGGATCCTCTCGCCTTAAGTATGCACTGGCGCCCGAAGTGATTCAGCAGGCAATCGGGTTGCGTGCTTTCAATTATGGCATTCCCGCCGCCAAGGTCATCGAATGGCAATGGATGGCCCTGGAAGGGATCGAACGGGTGAGGCCGCGACTCGTTGTACTCGGCGTCAATGCCAGTGCCATCCGCGCCGACTACCTCCCCGTACCCGCCGCGCGCAACCTCTTCACGTTACCAGACTTCCTCGCCTACTGCCGTTCCGACGGCTGGTCGGGAACAATCGCTGAACATTTTCTCGATCGCAGAGTGATGTCGGTCTGGGCACTCAGTCACCGTCGATTCGAGGTGAAGATGCTCATCCAGCGACAACTCGGATGCATTCTTCCAAAATATGCCCAAGCGGCCCTCGAACGCGAGGCGTGGATCGGTAAGCCGTGCCCACCGGATGGATACGAACACCCCTGGCTTTATGGACGTCGGCTGAAGACCCTCGGGCAATCGCTCGACGAGGATCCGGGTTCGATCATGAAGGCGAATGTCCCGGCGTTTTCAGCGAATGCGACCGCCATCACCCACTTCGAGGAGTTGTTGGATTGGTTCAACGAACAACGGGTTCCGCTGCTGGTGGCCTATCTCCCCAACAGCCCCGTCGCAGAAGAACGCTGGGCCGATGTTGAACCCTCGATGGAACAGGTGCTCGCCACAGCGTGTCAAGTGCGGAACATTCCGTTTCTCTCATGCAATCGTCAAGACATCCCCAGAACCAACTACGACTACCTGGATGAACTGCATGCCGGCCTGCCGCTCGCGCGACGCATCACCCGTCGCATCGCGGACCACATCGTACAATTGGGACTGATCGACGAGATGCGGTCACAAGTCGCCGTCACAGCGGAATCGGATGCAACCACGCCGTGATCTTCTCAAGCTGGCTATTTGCGTTTTTCTTTCTCACCGTGTTCGGCATCTACTGGTCGCTCCGCACCCGCCGCGCGCGGCACCTCTTGCTGCTCGCCGCAAGTTACCTTTTTTACATGTCGTGGAATCCGTGGCTCGTATCGCTGATCATCGGCTCGACGTTGCTGGACTACTTCGTCGGTCGCGCCATGGGCAATACCTCGCGGGCGCGGCGGCGTAAATGGCTGCTCACCGCAAGCGTCGTCGGCAACCTGGGCGTCCTCGCGATCTTCAAGTACGCCGATTTTTTTGTTCTGTCACTCCGTGAGACGCTCGTCTCGATAGGGATTCAGGCGAATCTTTCGACGCTCTCCATCATTCTGCCGGTGGGCATCAGTTTCTATACGTTCCAGACGCTCAGCTACACGATCGACATCTATCGAGGGAAATTGAGGCCGATCCGATCCTTCATCGATTTCGCCCTGTTCGTCGCCTTCTTTCCCCAACTCGTCGCCGGTCCCATCGTCCGGGCATCCGAATTCCTGCCTCAGCTCGAGACCCTCAAGCGATTCGACTGGCGGCGGCTCGAGACCGGCACGGTCCTGTTCATGGTCGGCCTGACGAAGAAGGTGCTCATCGCCGACAACCTCGCGGGGCTGGTTGATCCGGTCTTCGCCGATCCCACTCAGTTCGCAACGCGCGACCTGTGGCTCGCCATGTTCTGCTACGGTGGACAGATCTATTGCGACTTCTCCGGCTACAGCGACATGGCCATCGCCGTTGCCGGAGTGCTGGGTTTCGATCTGCGTCTCAATTTTGCCAATCCCTATCTGGCGACGGGCCTCTCGGACTTCTGGCGTCGCTGGCACATCTCGCTCTCCACCTGGCTCCGCGATTACTTGTATATCCCGCTCGGCGGCTCCCGCTTCGGTCGGTTCCTGACGATGCGAAACCTGATGATCACCATGCTGCTCGGCGGTCTCTGGCACGGTGCAAGCTGGACATTCGTCATTTGGGGTGCGATTCACGGAATCGCGCTGATCGTGTCAAAGGTGTGGGGTGACTGCACACGTAAGACACGTGCCGGCCCCATCGGCCGGCACGTTCGCACCGTCGCCTGTTGGGCGGCGACGCTTCTTGTCGTTCACGTCGCCTGGGTCTTTTTCCGCTGCCAGCCGGTCATTCCACGCGGCGCGGTGGAACCCGAGCCTACGCTTGTTGCGTTGGAGCGGGCCACCTATTTTGTAACCCATCTGATCGTGCCGGCCCCGGTCGAGCATCCGATCTGGCTGATGAACAAGTTGCCGATGGTGTGCCTGTTGGCCTTAATGGCCTGCATGCATCTGTACGAGGAATGGGTTCGCCGCGGGAGGCCCGCCCTGCGCCTGCCCGCACCCGTCGCCGGCCTCGGCTATGCCGCCTGGATCATCGCGCTCGTGCTCCTGAGTTCGGACAACATCAATCCATTTATCTATTTTCAGTTTTAGTTTTAGCCGTTTGTTGGAGGGTGCCATGCTTACCCGTCCCGGCAGTATCGGGACGGGTAAGCATGCCGCCCAATGCATGGGTGCCGTCCGATGTCGAGAAAGGCGACTCGTTCCGATATAATGCATGGACAACATGGGGAATCGTAGAATCGATATGAGGGATGCAATGGATGCCAAAATTGCCATTCTCGGGGCGACCGGCGCCGTCGGGATCGAGTTTTTGAAGATTCTCGACTCGCGCGGCGTCGGATCCGAAAACCTGACGCTGCTGGCCTCGGCCCGTTCCGCCGGCAGGAAACTGGCCTACCGAGACATCGAACTGAGCGTTCAAGAAGTGGATCGCGACAGCTTCAACGACGTTCAGATCGCCCTGTTCAGCGCCGGGGCATCGATCAGCCGGCGGTGGGCACCCGTTGCCACGGCCTCGGGTGCCCGTGTCGTCGACAACAGTTCGGCGTTTCGTATGGATTCGGAGGTGCCGCTGGTCATTCCCGAGATCAACGCAGAGACGATTCGAGACGCCCCGATCATCGCCAATCCCAACTGTTCGACGATTATCATGAACATGCCCGTCTGGCCGCTCCATCGAAGAAATCCCGTCGAGCGAATCGTGGTCAGCACCTATCAGGCAGCGAGCGGTGCCGGCAAACAGGCGATGCTTGAATTGCAGGATCAGACGCGCGACGTGCTCGCCGGCCGGACGCCCGTGCCGAAAACCTTTCCGCTTCCGTGCGCGTTTAACTTGTTCAGCCACAACACCCCCATCGATGAGCATGGGTACAACACCGAGGAAATGAAAATGGTCAATGAGACGCGGAAGATTTTTGGGGCGGCCGAGTTGGCCATTACCGCCACCTGCATCCGTGTGCCCGTCCTCCGTGCCCACAGCGAGTCGATCAACCTGACGTTCCGCGATCCGATCACCGTCGAGGAGGTTCGAGACATTCTATCCGACGCGCCAGGTGTGTCCTTGACTGACGACCGTCTGAATAATCGCTTCCCCACGCCGCTCGATGCGACCGGGGAGGATGATTGCTTCGTCGGTCGAATCCGCCGGGATCTGAGCCAGCCCGACGGCCGCGGCATTGAGCTGTTCGTCTGCGGTGATCAGCTTCGCAAGGGCGCGGCGCTGAACGCGGTGCAGATTGCGGAGAGCCTACTGGACTGCCCCCGCCAATCCGTTTAGAGTGCATGAATGCATCGAATAGAGAGAGGTTCGATTCAATCATGACCCGCGATCAAGCCTGGAACCTGCTTTGCGAATTCGTCGAGTCCGTGGCCCTGCGCCGACACATGCTCACCGTCGAGGCGGCCATGCGGCACTATGCCGCTCTGCTCGGCGGCGATGTCGAACAGTGGGGCCTCGTCGGTCTCCTACACGACTTCGACTATGAGCGCTGGCCCGAGCCGCCGGACCACACCCGCGCCGGCGCCAAGATCCTCCGCGAGCGCGGTCTCGACGAGGAACTCATCGCCGCGATACTCTCACACGCTGATTGGAACCAGGACGAATATCCGCTGGACCGGCCCCTGCGCAAGGCCCTCTTCGCGGTCGATGAGCTCTGCGGATTCATCCACGCCGTCGCCTTGGTGCGTCCGACCCGGCTCGGCGGCATGACACCGAAGTCTGTCAAGAAGAAACTGAAAACCCCCGCCTTCGCCGCCGCCGTCAAACGGGAGGACATCACGAGGGGGGCCGAGCTTCTCGACCTGAGCCTTGACGAACACATTGCCCACTGTATCACCGCCCTCCAGGGCATTGCCGGAGAGTTGGGCCTCCAGCCCGAATGAGCCATCCCGCCGACGAAAACCGGTCATTTCGGGAATAGATCATCCCGATTCGATGCTTGTTCGTATATACTTCACCCGGGCCCCTTCACGGGTGCATGATCCTCTACCCTCAAAGAAAGGAATGGTATGAATCGCCGAATCGTTTATGGAGCCTGCCTTGCATTCGTGGTCGTCGTCGCCGGAACATTCCATCCGACCCGCGCCGCCGGACCGGCCCATTTCACACGCGGCCGGCCGCTCGACATCACCCATATCAAGCTTGTGATGCGTGTCAGCGTCGAAGACAAAACCGTTGAC
>JBHHUV010000214.1:0-5118 GCA_046754005.1 Phycisphaerae bacterium
TTGATGAAGGACTACGCACCTTTATCCACGGGTTCCGCTGCGCTTCACCCGTGGCCATGCGCCTGCGCTCCTTCGGAGCGGAATGCTTGCCATGCGCCTGCGCTTTTTTGGAGCGGAATGCTCGTACGTGCCACTGATGCCGGCACGGCTGTCGGTCCATCGCCTCATGTGTCGTGGAGTCGGGTGGCTTGAACTTTGGCCGATCCTTGCCTATCCTGCTTGGTTCAAGTTGTCAGGGGCGTATACCCAAGTGGCCAAAGGGGACGGGCTGTAAACCCGTTGGCATCGCCTTCCCAGGTTCGAATCCTGGTGCGCCCAATCGAAACACACGCGGCCGGCCGATCGCGTCGGCGACGGGGGAGCGAGCGCCTCTCATGCGGATCAACCTGCCCAACCAGATCACGATCGGTCGATGCATCATCGCGATCGTTTTTCTGTTCCTGCTTGCATCCTTCCGGCTGGCGGACCGTGACCGGCACCTTTGGATGCTGGATACCGCTTTTATCCTCTTCATTGTCGCCGCCGGCTCGGACTGGCTGGACGGCTATCTGGCCCGTAAGCAGAACCAGATCACCTCGTTCGGCCGGATTCTGGATCCCTTTGCCGACAAAATTCTCGTCATCGGGGCCTTCGTACTTCTGCTCGGAAGGGGTTTTCGGGACTCCACCGGCGTCAACGCGACCGGTCTCGCCGCCTGGATGGTTGTCGTCATCGTCGCACGGGAACTGCTCGTGTCCGGTCTTCGGGGCTTCAGCGAGTCGCAGGGGAGGGCCTACGCCGCCAACTGGTGGGGGAAGATCAAGATGGTTCTCCAGTCCGTGACCGTTGGCTGGATCATTGCCAGCGTCGGCCGATTGCGGGATGTGGAGATCATTCGGGAAGGCCGACCTTACCTGATCTGGCTGATGGTAGTCTTCACCGCGGTGAGCGTCGGGGCGTATCTGGTTGCCTCTCGCGAGGCCCTCTCGGAGCAGTCGCGTGAGTGACGCACTTAGGGCCGTCGTCCTCGGCATTATCGAGGGGTTGACCGAGTTCCTCCCCGTTTCCAGTACCGGTCATATGATCCTGGCGATGCCCCCGCTCGGCATCGACAAGGCCGTTCCGCCCTGGCCCGCCTTCCTCTATTTCATTCAGATCGGGGCGATCCTCGCGGTTGCGGCGCATTTTCGACGGCAACTGTGGCGCCAGACGTTTAGCCGTCCGACGAACGGTCTGCACAACCATCTGCTGGTCAAGCTGTTCGTCGGTGTTCTGCCCGCCGCGGCCGTGGGAATCCCACTGAACGATCTGGCCGAGATCCACCTGGAAAAACCCTTCCCTATCGCCGTGGCCCTTATTCTCGGGGCCGGTGTAATGATTGCGATCGAACGCGGCCGGCGGAACGTGACCGGCCCGGCTATCGAGGGGGTCACGCTGCGGCACGCGTTCCTCATCGGTCTGGCACAGTGCGTTTCGATCATTCCCGGCACGAGCCGGGCGATGGCGACGATCATGGGTGGCATGCTCGTCGGCCTTCCCACCACCACCGCCGTGGAGTTTTCCTTTTACTTGGCGATCCCGACGATTTGCGGCGCGGGGGTCTATCGGCTTCTGAAGGATGCCAGTCTGCTGTCCAGCGAGCACACGGCAGTTCTGGCTATTGGTTTCGTTGTCTCGTTTTTCGTCGCTTGGGGGGTTATCGCGGGGTTTATGCGGTATATCCGAAGCCGATCGCTTGAACCATTTGCGATCTACCGGGTGATTCTGGGAGTCGTTGTGCTGGTGTGGTGGATTGGATCGTAACTATTCATTCGTTTTTTTGTTTTGGGATTCCAATCTATCTTGCACAGATGCCTGGCCGGATTTTCGAATGTGTCCGAATTGTCCGGTCAGATGAGAGTGAAAAACTTGTAAGTTGATATTTTAAAGTCAGTTATATCAATGTCCGCATGAATGGATGGGCATTTGGAATCGAGGATTTTATCGGTCCATTTTAAGGGTGAATTTTGGTTTCTGGCCCTCAGGGCGGTGAGGTTCCTGGAGTTAGATTGACCAGAATCTCGAGGAGACATCTTGAAGCCAGTGTTGCGATTATGACACACTGCAAAAAAATCCATTTTTTCTTCCATAGTCCCGTAACTTCGGCGTCTGGATGTCGCCTTAAGTATTGTGGGAGAGGTTTGATTGGAACGAGGGCGGACGCCCTCTCGTGCAGGGCAGGTTGGAAACCGGGATATACCAGGGTGGGGCTTAGCGAGACTCCGGGGTGTGTTCCATTTCGGGAGAAAAATGCGTATAATACGCGGGTTGTCATGCCTGCCGCTGGAATAGGAATCCGACTTCATTTGGTTAGCATTGTGGAAACGGCTGAAGCCGGCTGAGGCGTCCATGTGAATGGCGTCCACCACCGACTGAAGTCGGTGGCAAACAAAAAACTGCCGGCTGAAGCCGGCAAGAGAACCCGCGGATTCTGTCATGGACCCGCCGGGAAGTTATTTTGTCGCTGATCCTTAGCAGGCGGACGGGATCCCCATTGCGATTGACAACGGACCGAGTTCGCGGTTACGAATGACCGCCCAGGAAGATAAGGAGTGTTTCTCGATGTCAGCAACCCAACGTTCCTCACGTGCATTTACCCTGATCGAATTGCTGGTGGTAATCTCGATCATCGCGGTTCTGATCAGCATCCTCCTGCCGGCTCTGTCCTCTGCCAAGGCCGAAGGCGCCAAGGCTAAATGCCTGTCCAATCTGCGGGTCATGGTTCAGACTGCGATTGAATACGCACATGACGATCCGAAATCGATATTCGGTCCGATCCATCCTCAATACGCTAACTTTGGCGGCGAGGGTTATGCAGAATACGGCGGTGGCCCCGGCATTTCCCCCTTCGTCAACTGGGGTCAGGAATTCGATCCGAACACACGCCCCTTCAACCGTATCCTGTACTCGTCGAGCGATCTGATGCATGAGGGCTCCGCGCCCGGCGACCGGGGTGTTTTCCAGGAGTACCAGTGCCCTGGAGATGAATTCGGCTGGCAGAACTGGCCGGGCTTTCCCGTTATTCCAACCGAGACGGAACGATCTTACTACACGGCCAACGGCACGGCCTTCCGCATGAACAATCTCACGTACACGGATGGCGACATTGCGGGCGTCTACGGCCGCCCTGTCACGCGTATCCCCGACACCGGCTCGACGGTCGGATTCATGGAGTGCCGTGCGTTTCAGACGCTTTGGACCAATGATACTTGGGGATTCGCCACGCACGGCGAATTGACCTCCTACCACAAACGGCTAAGCTTTTTTAATCTCGGCTATGCCGACGGCCACGCCAACTTTAAGGACATGGGCAATGGCACGTTTTATCGTCACATGGGGCAGTACGGGGGCAAGGACGTTCGCGGCTCGTGGGGCCGGATGGATTGTCAGCCCGATGCTTTTTACGTGGATTAAGATCCGTCTCATGGCGTGTATTCAGCGATAACCCCGGCTGACGAGAGAACGAGATTCACCATACTGTGAGGGCCTTCTCATGGGTAAAAAGATTGGAATGAGCGTCGTCCTGATCGCGCTGATCGGTACCAGCATCTACATGTGGACGACACAGGAAGAGACCGTAACAGATACGGCCATCGGCGCGCAGATGGAAGACTATGTTTGTTCAAGTTGCGGCGAGTCATTTCAGTTGTCCGTCGACGAAGCGGGAGACATGTTGCGGGCGGGCAACGGTATCGTCTGCCCGGCTTGCGGAGCCGGTCAGGGGGAGAAGCAGAATGTCACCGTCAATATGGGTTTCTTCACACCCGGTGAAGTTGAGACTCCCGAAGAAGTCGAGGAGGAAGCGCCTCCCGCACCCGCCGGTGGCATGAAGAAGAAGGGGGAGTGACCGGGACCATTCATCGTTTAACCGAACCTATCAAGGCTCGAGGACTCTCGTCCTCGGGCCTTGCTCTATTTGGAGCGTCCCTTGTCGGGGCGTGGCTGGACCGTGAATCCTTTCTCCGTCCCCTCCTTCAAGAACAGCTCGTTGTCCACGGCCGTAGAGACTCTCATAACCGATGGTACAGTTATTGGGGAACAGGCCACCAGTAGCCAGTCACTCGTTTCCCTCCTATCAGAAAGCCCGTTGAAACGGGCTGAATGGATGGCTTCGACCGTCGTCACCGGCCCCAAAGGGACCGGCCTAAGAGCCCGCTTTCAGCGGGAAAGCCCCGTAAACGGGGCTGCCTGATCGCGACACCTGCCGGATGTGTAGAACCACGAGGATGTTCCTGCCGGGGTTGGAAAGAAGAAGAAACGACCGGCGGGACGCCGATGCTCCCCAAGAAACAGAAACGACCGAGGGATGCACACCACCGACTGAAGTCGGTGGCCAACGAAAACTGCCCGGCTGAAGCCTGCAAGAGCATCCGCCGATTCTGTTATGGACTCCTCAATAACCGCTTCCTCACGGGAGCGGCTCTGACGGGGCTTTTCGGCCACCCTCTTTAGTTCGGTCGGGCCGTGATCCAGATTACATCATCCCAGGTGACGAAGTAGAGATCCCGCTGGTTTTGCGCCTTGAGCACCAGCAGCGACTCGGTGGATTGCACGACCTTGCCCAGAATCTCCCCCTTGCCCTGCTGACGATTCACGATGTGAACTTCGAGCAGCATTCCCTTGTCGCCGTGTTTGCCCAAGAGCGGCTGGAACTCCGCGTAGCTTCCCTTCTGTGCCCGGCCGAGGCTTTGCGCGGGGGTTGTCCGATTCCAGCCCAATGCAATGGCCAGCCCCAGCGACAAGCCCACCAGACCGATCCATCCATTCCCGTTTCGTCGCAACATAGCATCACTCCTTTCAAGTGTATCTTTTCTTCCAGACGCCTCTTCGACACGGTCTGGAATTCTACAAGCCTGTGGTGATGAGGGACAAGTGGTACACGGTTATTGCACTGCTTGAAGCGGGGGCACACCTGTTATTCGGCACACGATCAGCAGATGGGCCTGTTGACTCATCCTACTGGACTCCCGCACATCTCATCGTCCAGGGTGCAGACACGCTGCCATCGCCCTTTCAGGGCGAGGATGAAGCACTACGCACCTTACCCCACGGGTTCCGCTGCGCTCCACCCGTGGCTATGCGCCTGCGCTCCTTCGGAGC
>JBHHUV010000215.1:0-5112 GCA_046754005.1 Phycisphaerae bacterium
GCTTTGTTGCCTCCGCCCGAGGCCACGGCGGCGAAGAAGGCGTTGTCGCCGAGATAACCGTGCAGCGTGACACCGGCCTCGGCCAGCGCCGCGCGGCGCGCCGGCGTGATCGGTTCGTCGAATTGAAGGGTGATGTGACCCCCGCCGGCGCGTCGGCCGGCTGTCATGATCGTGTCGATGACCTCCGCACGGGACTTGCCCGACCGATCGGCCGGGCCGGTTCGCCATGGGATCTGGGCGGAGGCCGCGCCTGCGGAAGCCGACAGTGCCACAAAACACGCCGTACACGCCCACACTGTATTTTTCGCGAATGCCATGTGCCTGCTCCTCACTTTTCGTGAAACAAGTGTTCCCTCATGCGGCTGCCTCCTGCGAGGTCTTCATGCACGGATTTCGCGCCAGCCGTCTCACCTCGAACGAGTGCTTTGATCCATTCTTTTTTGCGGATGGAGAATCCCGGCGCGCCGGGGGCCTCCGGCCGGAGCGACTGGCTGATCGCGTGATGCACCCGCAAATTCACGTGGATCGGAGCATCCAAAACTTCTTTGTGAATTACCTTCGAATCCGAATGCGGCCCCTGGCCGCCTCCCCGGCACCAGGTACTCTGATTTCGGGCATTTCCGATATAGAAGGAGAACATCTAGATAATCTGACGACCTGTATATCGTTTTATCGTGTCATAGAGAGTCCTGAATGTGAAACTCACGATCTCAGGTGTGAATCCCGGCACAAGCCGCGCTGGGGAATATGCATCCGCGATATAGGACCTATGCAAGATTCGTACCATTACCGGACCATTCACACTCCTGGAGCCATACATGCCGCTCATCCGTTTTCCAGCGCGAGATATCACGTATGAGAGATGCCTGTGGGAGGGATGAAATATACCAACGTGCGATAACGCCCGACAAATCGGTGCACAATTGCACGAAACGCGGTGTCGGCTGATGCTCGCGCGTGTAGAACGGACTCGCTCGCAGCACCAGATCCCGATCCTGGAAAGAAGCGTCGAGTCGACGAAGGCCTTGGGGGATCAACCACACATAAAACTATATAGGGATCTACTTATAGGATTCTATCCGCAGTTGGCCGAGGGTGATGAACCGGCCGCGGATCTTCACACAAACCTGTTCGGTTCGCTTGTACTGGCAGTTTTTGGGGGGGATTGGCGTGTGATACGACGCGGTATCGCTGCAGCCTCCGTTGAGTGTACGGTACACTCAAAGCCGGCAGCACTGACGGCGTCGACAGGTACGCTCAATCGAGCGTTCAGCATGTGTGATCGAAAATGGAGCCGATGGGGGTCGAACCCACGACCTCTTGCATGCCATGCAAGCGCTCTCCCAACTGAGCTACGGCCCCGGTGGTTGATCGGCCGGTCTAAAAAGACACATCGTGTTAGGTTGACGCCCGTCCAATCATCCCATCAATGGTGACTCGCGCGCGTTACGTCATCCATCGTGTATCGGGCGTCACATCTTCGATGTTTTTCTACAGAGCCACGTCTTCGTGTATACTCATCTTACTCATCGCGCCGGTATTTCCCAATGCCGGCTTCGATCATTCGGTCACATTCAACCATCGGGTCTCATTAGATAGGGATCCCAAAGACATGTCAACCTGAGCCACCCGGGACGATGGTTGTGGGGCGGATCGCTCGGTCGCTTCACATCCGGACGCTTGTCCTGCGTCCCGTCAGTTATTGCACAGCTCCGGCGGCCAGGATCTCAGTCGATTCATACGCCCCTCTCGCTTCTCGAGTTCCGTCCCGATGGTCCGCATCACCTCGCACAGATACCGTGCCCGCACCTCCACACGCGGCTCCGCCAGAAACCGTTGCTTCTCCTCCGCGCATGGCAAAACCGCCGACGCCAACACGTCCACCACATCGGAAAACGTGAAATCCGGACACTTGAACAATTCCAGCCAGTTCGCATCCCGTGCCAGCGAAACCAGCGACGGGCTTCGCAGCATCCCACGCAACTCCCGCCTCATCGCGCACTCGACGTCCGGCTGCGCCTCGATCGGCCGGATCGCCCTAAAACAGCCACGGCGATAGTCCAAGTCGGTGTTTTCGCCCAGAACCACGGCCCGCGTGAGTCCCTGCAGGAGAAAATTGTAGCGACCATCGGGAAGCCGCTCCTCTCGAAGGATGTGACCGACGCACACCTCGTGATGAATGGCGACATTCAGCGTGTGATAGCGAGACTCATAGCCCGGCTTCAGCAGCGCGATCGCGATCGTCCGCGACCCGGCCAGGGCGTCCCGCGTCATCGACCGATACCGTGGCTCGAAGACGTGAAGCGGCAGGACCGCCCGCGGCATCAGCACCACGTCGGGCAATGGGAAGATCGGTATCCAGTGTGAAAAGTCGATCGGATCAGCCAAAATGTATACGCCCCGCCATCCCCACGGCATCTCATCGAACGCCACGAACCGATCCTATCATAGCCCCCGCAAACCGGTTCCGCAGCCTCGTTTGCGTAAAAAGGCCCTTTGTTGCAACAATGGGGAATCTTCCCCGAATGCGACAGTTCTCGACACACGGACCGATACAGCCCCTACGGATGCCGAGTCAGGCAGTGATGCCCGTACCGCCGCGTGGGTGTCATTTCTTCTCGCTAACTGTGCTTACTATATCGCTTACACGCCACGATTAAAAGCCCGTACCGGGCCCCGGTCATCCTTGAGCGATCGGTTCATCGAGGCCCTGATCATCACTCGATTCCATAGAATATGGGAGTCCGCATGTTGGCAGCCGCCTCCTATCATGACTCGGCCAGACTCTCCGAATTCAACCATGGCCGTTCGGGCATACTCCGATAACCCTCCTGTCGGATTCTCCCGATCCTGGCGATATCCAATCCGATGCGTCTCCCTTAAAATCCGCTATCCAGAATCACGCATTCGCTTCATACTTCCCCCCGCTCCCGGCTTTTTCGCGGTATCATCCACACCCCATGCACCCCGAAACCAACACCATCCTCGTAGGGATCGACGAGGCGGGCTACGGACCGATCCTCGGCCCGCTGGTCCTCTCCGCCGCGGCCTTTGAACTGCCGCCCGATACCGCCGATCGTTGTCTCTGGCAGGTGCTTCGACACAGCATCCGCCGGTCCGCCACCGGCCGGGATCCCCGCATCGCCATCCTGGACAGTAAAAAACTCCACAAGTCCGCCAACGGCATCGCCCGTCTCGAACGGTCCGTCCTCGCCGTCACCACAGCGGCGCGGGGGCTGCCCCAAGACCTGAGGACCCTCCTGGGCATCCTCTGCCCCGACAGCCTCAACCGGCTTCATGCCTATCCCTGGTATCGGGGAGCCAATCCGAACCTGCCGATCGCCGCCGATCCGGCGGGCATCCGCATCGCGGCCCAAACCCTCCGGCGCAACCTCGAGGATCAAGCCGTCCGCCTTGCCGGTTGCTGGTCGGAGATCCTGCTCGAAGGTCACTACAATCGCATGGTCGGCAAGACGCGCAACAAGGCGGTTGTCTTGCTGGGCCTGGTTCTCCGCCTGATCCAGCGTATCTCAGACGCCCACCCCCATCACGCGCTGCGAATCCTCATCGACAAGCAGGGCGCGAGATCGCACTACGGCCCGCACCTGATGCGGGCCTTCGAGGATCGACGATTGAAGGTCATCGAGGAGACCGACGGGCTCAGCGTCTATGAACTCGTCCGAGGGACCTCGCGCTGGGAGGTGTCGTTCAGTCGCTCCGGCGACGATCACCATCTGCCGATCGCCCTGGCCAGCCTCTACAGCAAGTATCAGCGCGAACTGTTGATGCACTGTTTCAATCGATTCTGGTCGCAACAGGCGCCCGATGTGAGTCCGACGGCGGGCTATTATCAGGACGGGATGCGATTCCTGAAGCAGATCCAGCCGCGCCTGTCCGCCCTCGGCATCGATCGCGCCGACCTCATCAGATCCCGCTGATGAACAATCACCCCACCCGTCTTCGGATCGCCTATCACATGCTCGTGTTCGCTCTCGTGCTGCTGCCGTGCGCCTGCAAGCCGGAGGTTCCGTCCGACGCCGATTGCGTCACGACGGTGTTCGGCGGGCCGGGCTTCGCGCCGGGCGAATTCAGCTATCCCCGTGCCATCGCCGTTTCGCCCGTCGACGGCTGCGTCTATGTGGTCGACAAGAGCGTGCCCGCCCGCGTCCAGCGCTTCAGCCCTAAAGGCGAATTCGAGCGCCTCTGGCAGATGCCCGAGTCCAAAAACGGCAAACCCACCGGCCTGACCGTTGATCGCCACAACCGTGTCTGGGTGCCGGACACTCATTACGCCCGCGTCATCTGCTATGACCGGGACGGCAGCGAGTTGTTCCGCTTCGGCTCCTACGGGCGGGGCCCGGGGCAGTTCATCTTCCCCACCGCCGTCACCCTCGACCGCGACGAGAATATCTACGTCTGCGAATATGGCGGCAATGACCGGATCAGCAAGTTTTCGCCCGATCGTCGATACCTCTTCAGCTTCGCCGACAAGTCTGCCGGTGCGGGCTGGACAGATCGCCCACAATCCATCCTGATCGACGACCACGACATCCTTTGGGTCGCCGACTGCTGCAACCACCGAATCTGCCGATACGATCACGACGGGCGGTTTCTGTCCGCCTTTCCCATCGGCGGAAGCGAGCCGGGAGACATCGGTTATCCCTACGGGATCGCCTTCGACAAAGACGATCGTCTCCTCGTCGCCGATCGGGGAAACAGCCGAATCGTCCGTTTCGACGAGAAAGGCCGTGTTCTGTCCTCATGGGGAACCGCCGGCCGGAATCCGGGCGAACTTCTTCAGCCCTGGGGCGTCGCCGTCGGCCCCGACGGTCGGGTCTACTGCCTCGATTCCTGGAACCATCGGGTTCAGGTTATTGAATGGTGAGGATTTCGTGCGGATGGATCGTGGATTGACGATATTGAATTGTCAGTGGCTTGCCTGGTGCTCGCCATGCCCGCGCCTTTGGCTTGGGCATGCCACCCGGCCGGCGTCCTCTTTCACTATTCGCTGTTCTCAATTCGCCTTCCCTCGCGCTTGATATTGCCTACAATGGCCGTGGAAAGGCGTCGCCATGGACACCCTCTTCTCACTCGATCGCTTCGACCGGCCCT
>JBHHUV010000216.1:0-5108 GCA_046754005.1 Phycisphaerae bacterium
CGCTGTGTTCGAGGTTGATTGCATCGGATTCGATATGTGCGGCAATTGTATTCCTCCCGTCGCAATGATTACGATCGCCAGCCTTGTCGGTATGAAACGGCGATTGCGTCGTCGAAGGCGCGGAGCCAGGAAGACGGGGCTTCGTCGGTAGGGGCTTCGTCGCGAAACTCAGATCTTTTATGTGAACACCCCGTCCGCCCGAGCGCGGGCGGGGTGTTCGTCCGTGTGCTGAGCCTCCGATGTCTGGCTCGCCGATGTGGGTCCATTTCTGTTGCCGATTACCATCCACGCCGTACAAATGTAAAACCCCCGCGTCCCGGCCATTGAGGACGGATCGCGGGGGCCTTGGTGGTGGTCTGTCGATTCTCATCCGGCACGCTTAGGTGCCACATGATTCTTACTCAGCACTACTTAATGGTGTACCCGGCTCCTTCCAGGATGCCGCCGAGGGTCGAGATGACCGTCAGAGTCGGCTGTTGGCCGACGGTCGGATCCGGACAATTGGCATTACACTGCACCTTGAACTTGCCGCCGGCATCGACCGCACCCACACCGATCGCATTTTCCGGCAGGGGTTGGCCGAGGTAGATCGTCACAAAATGGCCCGGTCCAACCATGCTGCTTGTCCCTTCGAGGTTCCATGCATTCTTGGCCGAATCATACTGAGCCTTGTTCGGATCAATCGTCAGCGTGTCCGGCGTGAACGGGCTACCCGCCGTAATGTTCACCGTTGAAGGCGCACTCACGCCACCGGGGCCCGTCACCACAAGCTGGAAGGTGATGGTTTGAGGAATATTCGGGAAAATGAACACCGGGTTCGGTATGTTCAGATCACCCGTGTAGTCGATGGTTCCACCCGGTTGGAGGACGCCCAAGGGGGCGGCATTCCCACTGATCTGGGTCCAGGAGTAGCTGGTGATCAGCCCCGTGCCGCTGCCGTCCAACTGGACGACGTCATTGACCAGCACGGTCTTCTCGAGCCCGGCATTGGCTACAGGCGGTCCGGGCGGTCCCGTAATAACGATCGGACTCATCGCCGTCCCACCGGGTCCGGTGACAGTCAGAACCAACGTGATCGGCTGATCATTCGGGGGTAGCGCGCCCGCGAATCCCGCACCCTCCACCGGAAAGACAAACGTCGGATTGGGGAGGGTCGGGTCTGAGAGCGTCACCGGCTGGCCCGTGACCTGGGTCCAACTGAATGTCACATCAACCCCGGATGCGCTGCCATTGAGTTGAACCGGTGCGGTGGGAAACGTCGTGAGGTCCAGTGTCGGCCCACCCGCATTGGCAGTGGCCGTGTTGGTCACGGTGACGAGGGACTTGTTCGTCATGCCCAGGCCATCCGTAACGGTGAGCTGGAAGGTCAAAAGCGCATCGGTTGTGGGAAACGTGAAGCTCGGCGTGGCCGTAGCGGCGCCGGTCAGCGTCACTGAGGACGTGGGAACCTCCGTCCACGAATACGAGACGATATCCCCATGGGAACCCGTGCCGTCCAGTGTGACGGGCGAACCCAGTTGCACGATCTGTTCGTTACCAGCGAAGGCCAGCGGCCCCGTGACCGTCGACAAGACCTGTACCGGCATTTCCATCATGCCCCCGAAGGGCGACACGACGGTTACGGTCATCGGGGGCACGTTCACACCCGAAATATTCGTACTACCCGTCGAGCCAAGCGATACACCCGAGCCGGTTGATAGCGAGGTGGCAGCGTCGGTGTTCGTGGAAGTCGCGGCGACCGACAATGTCGGGGAAGGCATGCCCGCTGCGTCCACCGTGCTAAGATCGAATGTTGGATTGGCGGCGACGGCGCCGGATGTTGCCGTACCCAGGAACATGACCTGGTCGCGGAGCAGGGCGCTGGACGAGATGCCATCGGCAGTATTGGTGACGGTAACGGCCCAATCGGCCGGCGGCAGGTAGCCGCTGGAAATCACGATGTGGGCATAAAAGTGTCCCGGATTGTTGATATCTTCGATCATCGGCGTGACGGGGATTCCGGACCCGCCGACTTCGAGCGACGCACCGGGGACTGAATTACCCCACACGTCAATCTGGGTGGCATTGGCGTCCCGCGTGTAGGTGGCGCGATCGATGCCCGCTCCGTATTTCGTCGGCTCCTTGCCAAGCAGAGAAAAGTCATACGTTTCGATGCAATCAGTCAGCGCCACCGGGTCCGGGCCGAGTGTGGGATCGGCACACAGAAATTTGCTGCCCGGTTCGCCGATGTTGGGGCCTTCGATGCGGAAGACATTCGTCCCGAAGGGGCTGCCCGCGACGGTGTTGACATTGCAGAAGTCTCCGATGTATCCGGGGGTTACCAAGCCGCCGGCCGCCGTCAGGAAGGTGCCAAAGTTACTCTGCAACGGGTTCAACAGGTTTCCACCCAGGCTGCCCTTCCAGAGGAAGATGTCATTGCTGAGGTTGATGCCACGGGGGCCTTGTCCATCCGCTCTTACTTCGACGACGCCAAAGGGATGCGTAATCTTGTATCGCCGGCCGCCCGTGGCGTTGTCGACTCTGATCCGTATCCTTGAGAAGACGATCTGCTCTCCGGGCTGGACGGTTCCCAATCCGTCAAAGGCCCCCTCGAGGGCCATAACCAGTCGGGTGCGACCGCCGTTGTTCGTGTCCATCAGGCCGGTGCCCAGGAAGTAAAATGCCTCCTGTGGGAAGTTGTCGGGAAATGACAGGGGGGCTGCCGGATTCGGCAGATCCAACGCCGGGTCGATGCACGTCGGACAGGGCACGCCTCCACCGACCACGTCGGGTACGGTGTTGGTGTCAAAGCAGAGTTCCAGCATGGCCCCGGGCACACCCGGCTCAGTGCTCGCGGCCTGCGCCCAGAGCGGGTAGCCAGTCGTTTGATCGACCGGTCCGAATCGCGCCAGTGGCGCGGTGTTCGCCGAGAACACCTGGGCCTGCACAGCAGAGGCCAGACCTGCGATCAATATTCCCATCAGACAGAAATATACACGATTCGATTTCATCTTCACACCCCTCCTCAAAAGGTAGGTTACGTTGACACGTTGATGCTTTGGATCTTGTCCGCCGACATCAACACACCCGGACTTCCATGCCATTTCTCATCACAATCCATTGATCCGTAGACTGTCATTGCGGACGTATATCGACAGAGCGCCAGCAAACCGCCGGGCCTCTCTGGTCAACACATCCGCCTCCAATCGGGGTCACCCAGGTAAAGATTCGAATTGTGGTGAGTCATGTATGTGACGCCGCGGTCAATCCCGTGGACGCGTCGCAAGTCTTCAACCGCCACCGTAGCAAGGTGCGTACCAGTCTTGTGTGTGCGAGGCGCGATGGGCCGAAAACCCTCGCTGACGTTATGATATAAAGGGTTTTCCTGAAAAATCAGCCCACCGATAAGCGTTCTTAAACACATCCATAAAGTAATGGAAACACGCAATTCCCCACATGTAAGTAATTCTGCTTCAAATTGAGGAATCAATACCCCGGTGGAGAGCACATTTCCTTTACGAGGAATTCGGAGGGGCTCCGCTTCACTTATGGGAGCTGACCGATAACCAAGTCAAGCATCGCCCATCCGTATCCGAATGAACTACTGCGGATCGGTATGACCCGATATAGGAACCCAGTGTGGTAACTCCGCCTGCCGGGTTCTGTGGAGGGGATCACGGCGAACCGAGATTTCTACGCCGCCCACGGCAAACGTTGGAACGTGAAAATCTGAAATAAAAAAGACATGGATAGTATTCTCGATTCAGCATGATCGCAGAATCTCGAATGTCTCCGGTTGGGTACATACATCGGGAGAACAACCGGAATTAAGCGTATAAGTTGTTTTGATTTAAGGCTTTATGTGACTCCCTATAGGAATGGACCGGCATGGGTTAGGAAGTTTTTATCGGCTGATTTTGGGGGCGATTGAGGATTGGTGTCGACTTGGATATGCACTTGGCTGAGTGCTACTTCCCCCGGTCGGAGAGGATTGATAAGACGCCGGTTACGATTGCGGCGAGGGCCAGGCCGCCGAAGACCGACCAGTGTACAACTCCCTTTGAGATCGGATCCATGATGACCGAGGGCCAGGCGCCCTGAAGGATCGCCGCCGTCGCCAGGCCCAGAGCGGCCATGCCGAGGATGCCGATCAGGAGGCAGATATTCATCGGAACCGCGCCGGCCATCTCGCCGGTCGCAACCCGTGCCGCGGCCTTGACCGCCGGCTTGCGCTGGGCCTTCGTTTCCTCCACCGCTTCGGTGACCGCCACGATGGAGGAGCCTTCTTCGCTGATTGTCTCTTCGGCGATGGCACCGGTCTCCGTGACGGTTTCGATCGCATCGGAGGGGGAGATGACGTCGAGCAGTTCGGCGCCCAGGCTGGTGTCGTCGCTCTCCTGCGTTAAGTCGAGGAGACCGCTGCCGGAGCCGACGGCGTCGAAATCACCCACACCCGACGAGATCTGCGTCTCGCCCATCGGATCGGTCTCGATCTCCAGCTCGTCGTCGTCGAAGACGCTGATGCCGACTTTGCTGAACTTGGTGCCCTCCTTCGCGACCGGGCTCTGGGCCATTGAGGAATCGCCACTGGGCTCGAGACTGATGATGCTGGAGCCGGAGAGGCCGAGATCGGGCACGTCTTCGAGGATGTCGTCGGCAGAATCAGACACGAGGGCGTCGAGATCGGCGGCGGAATCCTGTCCATCGCCGGGCATCAGGTCGATTTCGGAGGAGAATTCGGTCTTGGGCGCCGCGGGCAGCTCCTCGGGAATGGCGTCAATGTCGAGTTCGGCCGGGGCCGCTGCGGAATCATCGCCCGAGGCGGGTTCCAGATCAGGCGGTTCCTCAGCGGCGGGGCTTTCGTCGATCGCACCGAGGCTCGCCGAGGAATCGGCCAGGCTCGACAGCGCCGAGGCGAAGGATTCGTGATCGTCCAGGCTGATCTCTTCGGGCGCCGCCTCGTCGGCGGCTTCCAGATCGACGACGCTGCTTCCCTCCTTGCCGCCGGAGGCCTCGACTTCGCCCCGCTTGTAGAAGATTTTGCCCGCGTCACGGTATTCGCGGAGCTTGCCCGTATCGACCAGGTTTTTGACCTGATCCTCGGAGACGCCCAGCGCTTCACAGACCTC
>JBHHUV010000217.1:0-5104 GCA_046754005.1 Phycisphaerae bacterium
CTCCGGATGCCGGGACGGCTGTCGGTCCACCGCCTGATGTGTCATGGACCCGTTGCCACCCAACGCTGCTTGAGCATGCCACCCGCTGCACCTTGGGGCTTGGATTGTTAAGAGACAGGAGGAGATTGGATACCCTTGCGGGAGAGGGTGCCGGTGCCGTGGCTGTCGAAGCTGAGGACGTCCATGGGACAGACCGTCACGCAGATGCCGCAATGAATGCAGCTTGTGTTCTTGTTGGAAAACTCCTGCTGATTTTTGGCGAAGCTCATGACGTCGATGCCGACCTGGCAGTAGCGGGAGCACTCGCCGCAGGTGATGCACTTCTCGTCGCTGACGATCCGCAGGCGGCCGAACCACTTGCTCCAGAGCTGCATCCACTTGGCCAGCGGGCACCAGTAGCGGCACCAGATTTTGCCGCCGAAGAAGGGGTAGAGCGTGACAGGGATGACGGCGGCGAGCCAGAAGTCGCTGACCCAGCCGTAGCTCTTGATCATCGCAGTGGAGAAACCGTCGGGGTTGAAGCTGTCCGAACCGGCGTAGACACCAAACCCCGCCCGGGCGATCACGAAAATCGCGGCGACAAAGGCCCAGACGAGGACCGCGGCGTTCATCCATTCCCATCGACGGCTGACTCGTCCCTTGGGCGCCTGGTGGCGCCAGCGATCGCCCAGCGTCTCGGCCAGGCCACCGCAACCGCAGAACCAAGTGCAGTAACGCTTACCGTGGTAGATGCTGAGGATGGGGATGATGACAAACGTGGCCATCAGGCCGTAGATCAGGTAAAATAGGCCGACGTCGTAGAAGAACATGGGGAAGTAAAGCGGGAAGGCGAGTTCGAGGCCGAAGGCATGCCAGTAGTTGCCCGCCTTGCCGATCCACATGTTGTCGCCGACCTTGTGGTGGACCCAATACATGATCACCGCCGGGATGATGAAGCCGAGCGTCCACTGCACGACGATCAGGCTGAGGTAGCGTTTCTTCTGATACGAGTCGTTGTACTGCACACCCCAACGGTTGTATGCCTTCAGGCCGAAAAAGGTCATAATCAGCGAATAGAGACAGGCATACCAGAAGACCGGGTCGACGCCGACGGCCTGCCCGAGGATCTCGGGTGTGTGGAAGCTGATCGCGTTGCGAATCCCGCCGAGCGGCTGACCACCGCCGAACGGCCAGGCGGGCTTCTTGATCGCGTAGAGCGTGAAGACGATCAGGAAGGAAGCCGCCAGCGTCAGCCATCGCCGCCGATCCCACGTTCCCTCCAGCTTGATGCCGACGCGATCGAAAAACTTCAGCGGCAGGTCGGCACCGATGCAACGGAAGATGTGGTCGTACTTCGCCGTCGTCTTCTCCTTCGTCCCGGTGTGGACCAGATCCACTTCGTTCTCGCGGATCTCCGACGCGGTGTGCGACAGGTGAAGCTTGATCTTGCCGGACCGTGCCCGCTCGGTGACGGCGTCGATGTTTCGCTTCTTGGGAAAGGTGAACTCCTTGTCCGGGGCGGCCATCGTGACACGGTTGCCCCGGTCGGCCAGCACGAGCGCCGCCTCGCAGGCCACGTCCCCCGCGCCAAAGACGACCAGATCCTTATCGTGCCATTCGTCGGGGTCGGCGACGTTCTGGCTGATCTTGCTGGCGTGTTCCGTCTCGCCAGGCACGCGGAGTTTTCGCGGATTGCCGGCCATTCCGATGGCTAGGACGACACGGCGGGCGGAATAGGTTTCCTTGTCGGTGACGACCTCGAAGGTGTCTGTGTCCGGCAGTCGCTGAATATCGTTGACCTGTTCGTACTCGCGAATCTTCAGGCCGAGTTGGGGGATCTGCTCGTCCCACTTTGCCAGCAAGTCTTCCTTGCTGCACTCCTCGAACCAGAGGCGGGACTTGAGCTCGACGCTGTCCGGCTCGGCGAAGAGGGGTTTGCCCTTCGTGAAATTGCGGATGAGTTGGGCGGCCCGCTGCTGTTCGATGACGACGTAGCGGAGACCAAGCTGGTCGCATCGATCGGCGGCACCGAGACCGCTGCTTCCCGCGCCGACGATGAGGACATCGAGCGGACCGAGAAGGGATTCTCGGTCCAGCGTACGCGCCATGCCCGCGTCTTGAGGCTTGGGCATGCCATCCACCCCCGGATCGTCGCTGCTTGAAGCAGTGGCACGCTCGGTCGTTGGCGACCCGGCGGATGGATTGTGCTTTGATTCCGGCAGATCGGCGGCGAGTTGGTCGATGAGGTCGACGCCGGCGTTGAGGCCCAGCTTGATGAGCGGGGTGCCGGCGATCTCGCCGACCATGTAGAGACCGCGAACATTACTTTGTGCGTTAGCGTCCAGTTGGGGCAATCGCCGGGCACGGGCAGGGTCGAAGGAACGATCGAAGAGGTTGGCAATGAAAGTGGGCAGGTTCATACAGCTCCAGTGGCGGGTAATGCCCAACCAGTTTGTTGTTCAGTTCGGTATCCTGTGTCCGGTACGCCATGCCCGCGTCTTGAGGCTTTGGCCTGTCACCTCCGGTCGACGCACTAGTGTGAATTCATTTCCTCATGCGGGCCATTTCAAGAAATCCGGTCCCTTCAGCGGACCCTGTTGTTTTATCGGCGGTGAGAGAGCAACGTCGGCATGATTCGGGTGTTCAGTTGTTTTTGCCGATGACCGATGGAAGCTTCGGCGAGTCCAAGAGAGGAGCTTCGGCATGAATTCTATCGATTCGGCATCAGGTGTTGCACAAGGTCAGATCGGCGTTCAGATGGCGACGAAGGCGTTGAAGCTGGCCCTTCAAGAGCAGGAAAACATCGCAACCTTGATCGACAGCGTCGTTCGTGGCACACAGCCGGCCCAGGAAGCGGGCAAGGGCGAACATTTGGATGTGCACGGCTGAGCCCATGGGCTGGCAGTGCCCAACCTACCTGTCTTGCGCGAACCGGATCAGGGAAATCAGCCTGATGTCTGTTCGCGATCGAAGCTTTTCCAGAATCCAGTACTTGTGCCATGATCCAAACATGATCAGAAAGCGTTTGCCCTCGCCCCTGTGGGCGTCCAACGCCTCGGCGATCAAACCGTAGTGGGCGGCGTTGATGTTGTCCCAGCCGCCGGGGCCGAGGTCGTCATTAAACAGACGATTGTAGGGTTCCAACCCCTCCTTGACGATGGCATCGTATCGATCGGTGTGGATCTTCAGCGGATCCTCGCTCATGCCCTCGGCCTCGATCAGCGCATCGGCACGATCTTCCGCCGCCTGCACCGCGCGGGAGTCGGCCGGCCGCGTCTTCTCCCACTTTTTCAATTTCGCCGCGCGATCGTCGGCCATGGCCCGGGTCCAGCCCGCACAGGGAACGATCTCGAAACTCAACTCCCGCGTGAGCGGAAAAATTGCGTCGACATATTCGGGGAATCTTCGAACCCGCGGTTCCGAAATCGTGTTCGTCTCGCGAAACTCCTTCGTCGCCCGCGCGATGCGATCAGGCGGGATCTCGCAGAGGATGTAATCGGGATCGATACGGCGGACGATCTGCTTGATTCGGTCGATCCCGTAGAGGGTACTGGTGCGGTGCGTATCATGGATCATCCCCATGACGATGACTTCGTTGAGCCGATCTGCATCGGACGGCCCCGTGCAGCCCGCCCACAGGACAGGAACCAACACCCACGCGACAACGGCCAGCAGAGGGCGGATCCGGAAGACTGCCTTTGGCATCAATCGTTCTCCAATCGTGTTGAGTACCCCAAGGCAGAACGCACTTGGGGATGGATATGAGGGGCTACTCATCCGGCTCCATGCCGGGTGGGTAGACGACCTTGGGCTTCACGCGAGAGCGGGCGGTGGATTGACCGGTCCGCGATCGAACGAGATCCCGAAGCCGGGCCGCGTGCGTATCATCCGGATTGCGCCGCAACGTCCGGTCCAGCGCATCGATCGCGGCCTTATCATTGCCGCCGAATGCGCTGAAATAGCCGAGGAGAAAATAGCCGTCGGCCTCGATCGGATGGCGCATGACCTGATGATGCAGCTTGTAGAGCAGGCGATCGAACTCCTTTGCATCCTGATATAGGTCCGTCAGTGCCGGCGTGACGGCATTCAGATCGTCGATGCGGTCCATCGCCCGACGGATGGCGTAGGCAGCGTAGTCATAATCCTCGGCGGCGAAGAGGGCGTGGCTGAGGAGCAGTTTGGGCAGACCGGCTTCCGGTTCGGCAAGCACGGCAGCCAGAAACGCATCGGTCGCGCGTTTGTAGGCACGCTGTTTCATGAATTGCCGCCCCATCCGCAGGGCCTCGCCGGGCGGGTATTCGGGATCGGTAGCAACATAGTCATCCGCCCGATCCGCCTGATAGGGCGGATCAACCAGACCGCCGTAGTAGGGTGTTGAGATTACCGTTCCACCGATGAACGATCCACCAAATTGATCAATGCCAATGCCGAATCCGTGATGGAACGGATCATGGGCATTGCCATGATGCAGGTCGATGGTGTGGCCAAGATGGCCGAACGGGAAATGATGTTCAGTGGCATGGTGATCATGCGCATGTCGATCGTGGTGGTGCTGCTCGTGTGCGTGTAGTTGGTGGCGAAGCAGACCGTGGCTTCCGGCGTGGAAGCGAACCGAACCACGATGCCCGAACCCCAGGCCATGATTCAGAAGCCCCGATATGCCAGCGCGACCGTGATGAATCCCATCGTGGGATCGAAAACCGCCGAAGAAGCCGGGGCCGAATGCGTGGCTGTTGTGAAGTGAACCGGGGTGATGGTTGAATCCGCCGTGTGTCGAGCCGAAACTGCCATGACGACCGCCATGATGCGAGGGACTCGCGTGATGACCGCCTCGATGGCCGCTGCCGAACCGATGAACTGCGTTGCGACGATGACCACCGAAGTGACCTGAGCCACCTCGATGGATTCCGAATCGCCCTATTCCTCCGTGACGAAATCCCCCGCGATGGCCTCCTCCATGCCGAAATCCGCCGCGAAATCCGCCATGATGCCCACCGCCGTGGTGTTGGGCTTCGGCAGGGGCCGACGAAAACAGGATCATCAAGGCTACGGCCCCCAGCACGGTCAATAGGGGTCCATGACAGTTCAGGCGGGATCTTGGCGCAGCACAGTCCGGCGAAATCCG
>JBHHUV010000218.1:0-5041 GCA_046754005.1 Phycisphaerae bacterium
CATCTGGCACGCGGGCGTTCCGCTCCGGAGGAGCGCAGGCGCATAGCCACGGGTGAAGCGCAGCGGAACCCGTGGATAAAGGTGCACAGTCCTTCATCATCTCGCCCTGAAAGGGCGATACAGTATGCTGATTCTTACCCCTCTTTCCCCGGCAGCCCCTCGCTGCGAATGTGCCGCCGGAGCTGAAACAATTCGCGAAAGGCCTTCAAGATAACCTTCAGATCCGCGCCGGTCTGCTCACCCGCCGTTCGTGGATAGTGGTGAACGCCAACTTCGGCGATCCGCAGCCCGCGATACTTCGCCTTGGCCAACAACTCTGTGCTGATCAGGGCCCCATTGCTGTGCAGACGCACGGCTTGGTTCAAGGATCCGGGCAACAGCTTGAAGGCGCAATCGATATCACGCACCTTCAGGCCGAAGAGCATGCGAACCAGCGTGCCCCAACACCAGGCATTGAGCTTGCGGACGAACGGATCGGCCCGCTTGATACGATAACCGACCGCGAAGTCGCAGCGATCCAGCAACTCGATCAACCGGGACAGTTCCTTGATGTCGAACTGACCGTCGCCGTCGGTGAAGAAGATCCACTCCATCGAGGCCTCGGCCAGCCCTCTCCGGACGGCGCCGCCGTAGCCGAGATTGGGTTGGTTGTGGACCGCACGAACCTGCGGATGCTCCGATGCCAGGCGATCGGCGATCTCGCCGGTACGATCTCGACTTCCGTCATTGACGAGAATAATCTCGAAGCGGTCCGCGAATCCCGGGGCCGCCGCGAGCGCCTCCGACGTGACCCGATCGATATTGCCCTCTTCGTTGTAGCAGGGGAAGAAGATTGTCAGAGATGAGAGTTTCTGCATCGCATCTATTCCACCATTCGAGATTCGGTTGATCGGATGCGCTCGATAATCCGCGATGTGCCCAGCCCTTCAACCATCGGAGTGAGCAAAACCCGACCGCCGTGGGCTTCCACGCATGCCTGCCCAACGATTGTCTTACTCTCCCAATCTCGACCCTTGACGAGCACGTCCGGCCGGATGGCCTCGATCAGCCGGAGCGGAGTGTCCTCCTCGAACAGAACGATGTAATCGACGTCGGCCATGGCCGAGAGGACGGCGGCTCGATCCCGCTCCCCGACGATGGGGCGATCCGCGCCCTTACCCAGACGGCGAATCGAGGCGTCCGAGTTCAGGCCGAGAACCAGCAGATCCGCGTGCTCCTTGCAGTGAGCGAAGGTGGCAACGTGCCCCGCGTGGATCAGATCGAAACAGCCGTTCGTGAATGCGATAGTCTCGCCCGCGGCCCGCCGGCGGGCGAGTTCGGGCAGGAGCTGTTCCAGTTCGCGAATTTTTCCGAGGGTCTTGTTGTGCTCAAGCAGGATTTCGCCGAGCACCTCCTCGCGCGTGATCGGCACGCAGCCAAACTTTTCGACCTCCAGCCCGCCGGCGATGTTGGCCAGCCGGACCGCCTCGCCCAGGCTGCCACCCGCCGCAATCGCAAAGGCGAGGGCGGCAAGCACCTCATCCCCGGCCCCGGTCACGTCGTAGACAGCCCGCTTCTTGGTAGGGATGTGTTCGAAGGCGCCGTCGGGGCCGATCAGGGCCGCACCATCGGCGTCGAGCGTGACGCAGACATGCTCGGTTTGGCAGGCTTCCAAAATGCGGGACGAGGCGTCCTGAACGTTGTGGATACTGCGGAGTTTGAGACCGGTCAGCTTCTCGGTCTCGGTGCGATTGGGCGTGATCAGAGTCGCCCCGGAATAGCGGGAGTAATCCGTCACGCTGGGGGGGTCCACCAATACCGGTATGTTGTGCGAGCGGGCCGCGTCGATCACGGAACGCATCAGATAGTGAGTAACGACGCCCTTGTTGTAGTCCTCAATGCACAGCACCGCGCAGTGGGCCAGTCGGGCCTCGACGTGTTTCAGGAGTCGGTCGATCGTGGCGTCGTTCAACGGGTCGCTGGACTCGTCATCCACCCGGATGAGCTGCTGCCGATGGCGATGCTGGGCGAGACCGATGAGCCGCGTTTTCTGCGTGGTGCGTCGACCGGGAATACGAACGAGACCAGTGGGATCGGGGCCGGCCTTCTTGAGCAGATCGGCGAGATGGTCGGCGTCCGAATCGTCGCCCACAACGCCCACACAGTGAACCTCGGCCCCGAGCGCAGCGGCGTCGGCGGCCATCGAGCCGGCCCCCCCAAGGGCATCCTCCTCTCGGACGACCTTCAGGACCGGGACGGGGGCCTCCGGGCTGATCCGCTCCGCATCACCGTAGAGATAGCGGTCGAGCATGTAATCGCCGACAACCAGAATCTGCGGATCGCGTGCCTGATCGAGCAGGGTGTGGAGTTTTTGCCACATGAATCGAACCCACGAGAGGCATCGCCGCTCTGTACGAGGGACAACGAGCGCATTTCCAAGCCAAGATCACAATCACTCAGCCCTGAAAGGGCGGAATAACAAAGCCCAGTGTGAAACCCTGTGTACCGGTCATCCACAAAAACAAGCCCTGAAAGGGCGGCATAACAAAGCCCAGGGTGGAAACCCTGGGTACCGGTCATCCACAAATATCAAGCCCTGAAAGAGCGATACAACCTAGGGGACCAATGCATCCCGAAAAACCCACAAAACAAGTGTGTCCATACACCTGAGCATCGTAGTGATCAGGGGGATGTGCGGCAAGGAAAGGTCGGGGGGTGTTGTCGGGTCCATGACACATGAGGCGGCGGACCGAACGCCCTGCCGGCATCTGTGGCACGCGACCATTCCGCTCCGGAGGACGACCATTCCGCTCCGAAGGAGCGCAGGCGCATAGCCACGGGTGGAGCGCAGCGGAACCCGTGGATTAAGGTGCATAGTGCTTCATCATCTCGCCCTGAAAGGGCGAGGGCAGCGGGCTTCAGGCCGGCCCCTCGGGGCCGGTGAAACGCACCCCCCACATATTCAGCCCGTTTCAACGGGCTTTCTGATAGGTGTGTCATGAACCCATCGCCCCACCGTGGCCTGCCAGCGTTAAGGATATGACAGACAGTCTGTTATCAATTTTCCTGTTCACGATTGAGAGGCGAAAACGGTTGATCACCCCGACATCGTAGGGTGAGAATCAAGCAGAACCGGGGGTAAATCGGTGTGACGATGCTGAAAGTGGGCTTTCGTCCCATAAAAACTAAAGCTCATAACGCTGATAAGCCGAATTTGTCATTATCGGAAGCTGTCGACCGTAGTGGTGGTGTTCTGGAATCATGGTGTTTCCGGCAATTATTGCGGGCAATGAGCCTGTCTCAGGGGATCAACAGACATGAGGATTATCGCTATATCCAATCAGAAGGGCGGATGTGGGAAAACCACGATCGCCATCAACTTGGCCGCATGTCTGGCTCGGGAAGGGCAGCGAACGCTGACGATCGATCTGGATCCACAAGGTCACTGTGCCCTGGGTTTGGCGGTTCCGGAAGAGCAGATCGAGGTGAGCATCGCGGAGATTCTCGCCGCCGATCCGGACCGGGAGTTGCCCGATCTGAGTCGGGTCATCTGGCAAATCTCCAGTAACTTCGATCTGATTCCCTCGAAGGTGGATCTGTCCAAACTTGAGCGGAAGTTGAGCGATGTGAACGATCGGGAGTACCGTCTCGATCGAGCACTCCAAGGGGTCGCGGATCGATACGATGTCGTCATTATAGACACGCCGCCGACGATCGGCTTCCTGACCGAGACTGCGTTGTATGCCGCCGACGAGATCATCGTTCCGGTGGATACGGGCTATTTTTCATTGCACGGACTCTCGAAACAGCTCGACACGGTCCGCGCCATGCGGGCGGCATGGGACAAGCCGTTGACGTTGCGGATTCTGGCCAACCACTACGACGTCCGCACGAAACTCGCCCGTGAAATCCTGGCCGAACTTCGGAAGCGTCACGGCGACGCTATGTTTACGACGTTCATCAACTTCAATACGAAGCTGAAGGAGAGCGCCAGCCTGGGGCAGCCGATCACCGAGTACGATCCGGCCAGCACCGGCTGTCGGGATTTCGTGCGCTTCGCCCGGGAGTTGATCTCGATTGAACCGACGAATGGTTTTGCCACGATGCAGGAACGGGCCACCGTCACCCCGACTCGCCAAGACGCCCAGATGGTTACAGTCAGGCCGACCTCACCAGCGGCGCCCGAACCATCGCCCCCTTCGACCGCCCAGACTATTCCGGTTCGCCCGACCGCGACATCAAGTGTGGCGAAACTCGATCCGATCACGGATCTCAAGGCGGGCGGCAACCACGAACAGAACCTCATCGAACGGGCGGATGCCCTTGCGGCCGAGGCCAACCAGCTTCTGGCCACGACGGAAACCCTGATCGGCGGGACACGCGAGGCCGGTCGCCCCGAGAGGATCCCCACCCCCGTGGAGACAGAACGAAAAATCGAGCGGATCTACGGCCCAAGGGCGATGGAAAACGGAACCTTGTTCGTCATTCGGGCGGCCGGCGCCAACCGCGTTCAGTTGGCCGGCGATTTTAATGATTGGAACCCGAGTCGAACCCCGCTGCAACACGTCGACCACGACACCTTTCAGATCAAGCTGCCGCTGAGGCCTGGTCGGTATCACTATCGATACGTCATAGACGGTCATTGGCGGAATGACCCCGAAAACCATCGTGTCGAGACGAATCCCTACGGGGATCTGAATAACGTGGTGGTCATCAATTCGCTGCTCTTTGGTCAGATTCTCGGGAAAATTAGCGAGGATTCTCCCGGCAAGAGAGATATCGCTCGTTTCGACCTCGATGTCGCAGCCTTCGGTAAACTTCTTTACAACCGGGAGCAAGGCATAGGTAGCCAGCACCGGCGCTTCATCAGTCTTTGTCCAGATGATAACAGATTTCGTCATCGTACCTTCCATGAATGGCCAGTGTGAGAAGCACCACCTGCGAGTGGCGCGGGAGGCGGCAGGATAGCGTTTTTCCCCGGGTTTGTCACATCAGCTTCGGCTTTGCACGCAGACTCCCGGCGGCTGGCTGGATCGCCTGCGATCGCCCTGGCGAAGGGACC
>JBHHUV010000219.1:0-5019 GCA_046754005.1 Phycisphaerae bacterium
CCTCGCGGACGGGGTTGATGACGATGACATGACCGCCGCCGCGGCGGATGTTCATGAGGGTTCGCATGAGTCGGGGGTGGTTGGAGGCCGGGTTGCCGCCGATGAGGAAGAACAGGTCGGCGTGCTCCACGTCATCGAGCTGGAGTGTGGCGGTGCCACTCCCGAGCGCGCCGGTCAGGCCGACGCCGCTGGCCTGGTGGCAATAATAGGAGCAGTTGTTGACGTGGTTGGTGCCCCAGAGGCGGGCGAAGAGCTGGAGGAGGAAGCCTGCTTCGTTGGACGAGCGACCGCTGACGTAGAAGAAGCCTCGGTCGGGTGACGTTTGTTTCATTCGTTCAGCGATGCGTTGGAGGGCGTCGTGCCAGGTGATCGGGCGGTAGTGGATGTCGTTGGGGGTGGCGATCATCGGTTGGACCAGGCGACCGGCCGATTCGAGATCGCGGGGGGACATGGCTCGAAGGGCGTCGAGACCGAAGCGGTGGAAGAACTCGGGACGGAGACCGTCCTGCATGTCGGCGGCCATGGCCTGGAGTGATTTTTTGCAGATCTCGGGCCAGCGGCCCAACTCGTTGCGCATGCCACCCTTCTGGCCGCCCATGCCCAGTGCGCAGGTTTTGCAGGCGTTCTTCGATCGTAGCGAACGCCAGAGGCGCCGCCAGCCGACACGGTCGGCGACGTTCAGCGTGTAGCGAATGGCCGGCCAGCCTCCGCCGTCAGGATGTCGATCCATGACATATTCCTTCTCAGACGAGTGGATTAGTCTTTCCCCGCCGGGTCCGATAGGGCAGGAATCACTGGAATTCTCACACATCGCGTGCGGTCGTCAACCCAAGGGGACGGCGCTATCGGTCGATATAGGGCCGGCAGCGCGTCAGGCGCAACGGCCCCGCGTGGAATCCGGATCATGAACGAACTCGTCACTTATCAATTGCCTGCTGAAATTCTCGGCATTCTCATTCAGCGTGGCTCCGATGTGCCTCGACTGAAATGGCATGAGAATCCGATCTCGCTGGCCCGCCGCAGCCTTGAAACAATCAAAGACAAATATCTGTTTCATCCCCATTTGCCTCGAGACAAGGGGATGGCCGCCGCCGTTCGGGCTCTGCTCTATTTGTGGTGCGGCTGGTCGAAGGAATGCCGTGCGTGCGTGGTGGCTGCACCCAAACAGGAGGGCCTCTATCTGGAGGCGTTGTGCTATCGGCAGATGCGAAACCTGGGCCGGGAACGCCGGCTGCTTCGGGAAATGGGGGCGCACCCGATCCATGCAGCGCTGGCGGAGCAGGTCATTCAAATCCCGGGGATGAAGATGGAGCCTGCGTTTGACCGGTTTCTGCGCCTGATCGAACGGGAACACCGATGGGAACCGTTTTTGTTTGCCGATCTGTTCGAGCAGGCAGTCACACGGCGATTGGATCGGCAGGGGGTCATTCTGGTGCGGAAGCTGGCGGCGAAGGAGGCGGAGCTTCTCTTTCGGCACTGCTTCGAGGCCGCCGTGGGAGAGGCCCTCGTGAGTCTGTCGGATGATGGACGAAACCTGAGTTCCACGGTTCCGGTCAAGCCGACGGTTCGACAGGAGCCGCCACCCGCGGCTTCTCGATCCGTACCCACGAGAACCGTGGCAAGCGGCTCCGTTCCGCCCCTGCCCGCTGCTGTGATCAAGATCATCTGCCCGTCATGTCGCATGATGTCCGCGCTGCCCCCCGCGAGTCGTGGCAGGATCACCTGCTGCAAGCATTGCCATGCGACCTACCACGTGCCGGTCCGTCAAGCCATGGGCGAACTGGTTCGATAAGCGTGCATTCTCAAACACCTTAAGGTGCGCATCGGTTTAATACCGGTGCCGCAGCGCGGCCGATGGCCGCAAGCCAACGGGTTCGGCATGCTTACCCGACCCATAAGTCTGGGTCGTGTAAGCATGGCACCCGAGCGCGATCAACAGATGGGTCGATGACCCATCCCACACACTGGTTCGCAACCTTGCGGTGCCACAGGATGAACCCGCTTTTCTCCCGGTTCATATCGCTTGACCGGATGGGTTATGATGTCGGCTTGGTCAGAAACTTTGATCGGAGCTGTCATGACCGAGTCCCTACGCCCGCTGATCGAATCCTATAACGCCGCGGCCCCGCTGGAGGCAGCCGAGACGATACCCAGCGCCTGGTATACCGATCCGCGGATCGCCGCGCTTGAGCGGCGGGCCGTTTTCGGGGCGACGTGGCAAGTGGCCGCGCGGGTTGATCAACTCGCCGAGGGTGGTCAATTCGTCACTACGAACATCGGTGGCGAGCCGATTGTTGTCGTTCGCGGCGAGGATGGGACGCTCCGCGCGTTTTATAACGTCTGCCGTCATCATGCCGCCGAGGTGATGACGGAATCGGCCGGACACTGTCAAGTCATGCGATGCCCCTACCACGCCTGGACCTATGGGCTGGACGGTCGGCTCAAAGGGATGCCCGAATTCGAGGGGGTTGCGGGCTTCGACAAGGGAGACCATGGCCTGGTGCCCGTGGCGGTCGAGACGTGGGAGAACTTTGTCTTTGTCAACCTATCGGGGCCGGACACCTCGTCGACGTTGCGTGACTTTCTCGCAGATTTGCCCGATCGAATCGCGCCGCTGAAGCTTGACACGCTGCGGTTTTTTGAGCGGCGCACCTACGATCTGGCATGCAACTGGAAGGTTTATGTCGACAACTATCTCGACGGCGGCTATCACGTGCCGCACATCCACAAGGCCCTCGGCAGCGTCATCGATTATGCCGGCTACACGATTGAGACGAAGGCTCACTACTGTCTGCAATGGAGCCCGATGACGGAGAACGATGGAAATGCGGATGTCGCCTCGGTTCGGCGGGGGGATCGGGCGTACTATTATTGGCTTTATCCCAACTTCATGATCAACTGGTACGAGGGTGTGATGGATACCAACCTTGTGCTGCCGCTGGCTGTGGATCGTTGCCGGGTGATCTTCGACTTCTATTTCGAGGATATCACCGAGGGTGCGGCTGATCATAACCGGCGCAGCCTCGACGTTGGCGAGCGTGTTCAGCAGGAAGACATCGACATCTGTGAATCCGTTCAGCGGGGGTTGGGATCACGGGCCTACGACACCGGTCGGTTGTCGGTTCGCCGCGAGGCGGGGGAGCAGCAGTTTCACCGGCTTTTGCACCGGGGTCTAGTGAGGGAAACGTCAAAACGTCAAAACGTCAAAATAACAAAAACGACAACAAAGCAACAACAAAACAACAACAAAGCAACAACAAAGCAACAACAACAAAACAAGAAATAAACGAATAAACAGAAACTGTTGGTGTTTCTCGACTTGCCCTATGAGCTTTTTTAAAATGGAGGGGTATCGGAACACCACAGCCGGGGACCGAAGCTTCTGGGTTTGGTACCTGGTGTGCCACGATGCGCGTCAGAGGAAGACTTCGGTATAAACGCCCTCGTTGAATCCCACCAGGAGTGTCTTACCCCGGCGGATCGTCGGGGCTCGGAGGTTGCCGGTTGGGCCGAGCATTGCCTGAAGGAGATCGGCTTTCGATGGTGGATCTCGCTTCATGTCGAAGCGGACCACCTTCTTTCCCTTCGAGATGATCACTTTGCCCGCGGATTGAGCGAGTGTTAACGCGTCGGCCCGTCCCAGGCGAGCTTTCGCCGCGCTGACGGTCACCTTCGTCTGAACGTCGTTCTTCGCAAGGAACCCTTGCGATTTCGTGCAGGAGGTTCAGCCGTTGCGGTGGTAGTACCAGTCGATCATTTGGGCCATGTGTGATAACTCCTTATTGGTTTCGCGTTCAATAAGACGCTGGACGGTATGGCCGAACTTTAGTCGGTGACTACCCGCCGAAAAAAACGACCGGCGAGACGCCGATGCTCCCCATCTGAAAAAAACGACCGGCGAGACGCCGATGCTCCCCAGCGGATAACTGGCTTATCGGTGGGAATCATGCCTGCCATGGCGCATATCCATTCGCCCCATAAGCGATTGCCGTTCAAGGCTAATCCATGCCGCGCCCGGTGTCGATACCAGCCAAAGGAAAGACAGCCATTTGCGATCTGGAAAAAACGGTGGGCAGTGCCCCACCCTTTGCTGAAAAAATGGTTGGCAGTGCCCACCCTACTTTGCCGAGCACGTGTCTCGGCGCTGCGCATGGGCATCGGCGCTCGGTGGGAAACCGATTGCCATCTCACTTGAAATGGAGGGGATCACGATGGAAGAGGCAACCATTCAACGACTGGAAAAGAGTTTTCAACTGTTGGCACCGCGTGGGCCGGAACTGGTGGATCGATTCTACGCCCACATGTTCTCGAAAAATCCGGTTGTGCGGGAGATGTTTCCGGATGATATGGCCGCGCAGAAGAAGAAGCTGCTGGCTTCGCTGGTCCTGGTCATCCAGAATCTGCGGAAGGCGGAGATGCTGCGATCGGCGCTGATCGATATGGGCCGCCGGCACGTGGGCTATGGAACCGAGCCGGAGCACTATCCGATTGTGCGGGATACGCTGCTCTGTGTGATGTCCGAGATGGCGGGCGAAAAGTGGAATGAGCAGTTGACCGAAGACTGGAAGAATGCGCTGAACTTCGTCGCCGCCGTTATGATCGAGGGGCAGAAGATGGAGCAGGCCCAGCCGACGATGCAGAAGACCGCGGATTGACGATTGGCGGGGGAAACGTCAAAACGCCGAAACGTCTAATAGTCAAAATAATTAACAAAGCAATAACAACAACCTTGTCCGAGTGTTTGTGAAGGGTTTTGGGTACGCCAACCCGTTGTTTTGATTTCCGTCGCCCTTTCAGGGCTTGATTCGCATGTGTGTCCGATACCCAGGGCTGCGCCCTGGGCTTTGTTCCGCCGCCCTTTCAGGGCTTATTCTTTCGGGACTTATTCTTATCGATGGCAGGCGAGGCAGTCGGTGCTGGCGCCCTTTTGCTCGTGGCAATCTATACAGTCGGTCATGGCCATGACCAGCCTGGATCGGGCGGGCGGCGTTGTCAGTTGCTTCTGGTCGACGTGACATT
>JBHHUV010000220.1:0-5000 GCA_046754005.1 Phycisphaerae bacterium
CCGTCTCGGAGAAGGGCACCTTCTCGTTGTTGCCGTAGACGCTCGAACTGCCGGCAAAGATGAAGCGGGGAACTTGGTGATTCCGCGCCGCCTCCAACATCACGGATGTTCCCCGAACATTGACATCCTGGTACAGCGGCGGATTCTCGATCGACGGTCGCACACCCGCCCGCGCGGCGAGGTGAACCATCACATCCACCCGCTGCGTCATCGCCGACTCGACGGTCTCGGCGTCGCGGATGTCACCCTCCACCAACGTGAACGCATCCTGTTTGAGGGAGACGTCGAGGTTGCGTCGCTTCACCGCCGGATCGTAGAAGGAATCGAAGTTGTCAAACCCGATCACACGGCGACCGGCGGCGAGGAGTGCCTCGCAAAGGTGCGAGCCGATGAAACCCGCTGCGCCGGTGACGAGGACGGTTTGGATGGACGTGTTCATGGCAGCATCGTATCAGGGGATATTCAGACTCATCCGCGTCTGGATACTAGCGGAGCGGGTAAAAATGTGCGAGGTGTTTCCAGGTGGACCTTTTGAGGTTTCAATCGACGGTCGTTTGCCGTAGAATGGAGGGATTCAAACCCGGAAGCCCACAGACCCGAGACAACCCGACCCGATGCCAGCTATCCCGATTCTCGATTCACTGCCGGATTCACTGCTCGCGGTTCTGCCGCGAACCGGTGACCATTACAGCCTGTTCAAGATCATCCTGTTTACACTCGCCTTCCTGCTCTGGGCTCACAACTCGGCCTGGGTTCAGAAGGATCTCAAGGTCTTGCGAGTTCCACAGGGCTTCTGGGTTCTGGCGGTGTTCGGCACCGGCATGCTCTGTCTGGTCATCTGGTTGCTGGTACCGCTGTTTTGGTTGGGATTCGGCCTGTTCGTCGTGCTGTACGGCACCGTGATGATTCTATATGTCGTCTTCCACAACAAGCGCGTCTCCCCGTCCCAAACCGTCCTGACCATCGCACATTTCCAACGCCTCACGCAGGGAGGCAAAAAATCAAAGTCGGAGCGTACCCACTCGAAGGATCGTGCCCGCATCAAGGCTGCCGATGGGAAGACTCCGCCGTGGCCCAAGGATCCGGACGAACATGCGGCCTATCAGGCTATTCAGGATTTGTTCTTCGATTCGATCTGGCGTCGGGCAAGTGATGTTCGCCTGGATCTGCTGCCCGATCAGCCCGTCCGGGTGATCTACAAGATCGACGGCGTGGAGCGAGAACGAGAGCCACTCGACGAAGCCCTCGGCTCTCTCATCTTCGAGCAGTTGAAGACCATCGGCGGGATGAATCCCGAGGAACGGCGTCGGCCACAGAATGGCGCGTTCAAGGCCACGATCGGCGCGGGAGGCTCTGGCGACAAATCCGTAGACGTGGACATGAAGACCTCAGGCAGCACGGCCGGACAGCGGATGCTGTTGAAGCTGTACTCCGACGAGGCCAAGTTCCGCGTTTCAGACCTGGGTTTCACCGCGGCACAGCTCAATGTATTCGAGCAACAGGTGGCGGCGCCCAAGGGGGTGATCATCGTGAGCGGGCCCCGGGCCGGCGGCGTGACCAGCACCCTCTACGCCATCATCCGATCGCACGACGCCTTCATGCAGAACATCCACACCCTCGAAGTCACGAAGTCCCTGGAGCTGGAGAATATCACCCAGCATGTCTATGACAGCCAGAACGGCACGGTCAGCTTCGGCAAGCGCTTTCGCTCGATTCTCAGAACCGAGCCGGACATCATCATGGCCGGCGACACACCGGACACCGAAACCTCGGCCCTGGCCGCCGTCGCCGGCCGGCAGGGCAAGAAGATATACCTCGGCGCGTCGGCCAAGGATACATTCAGCGCCCTCGGTCGGTATCTTCAGGGCGTCAATGACCCCGGGCTGGCCGCCTCGAGCCTGCTTGCCGTCACCAACCAGCGACTGACGCGGATTCTGTGCACCGAATGCAGACGAGCGTACAAACCCAATCCAAACGTGCTCAAAAAAGCCAACCTCGCAGCGGGCGAAAACAGGCCGTTTTATCGACCGCCCAACGAGAATGAAATAGAAGTAGACAAACAGGGCAATCCGCTGTTGTGCCCCGTCTGTCAGGGATCGGGCTACATCGGCCGGACCGCCGTGATCGAACTGCTGGTGCTGAATGACACCCTGCGACAACTGATCACGAAAGGGGCTCCCCTCTCGACGCTCAAGGTCGAGGCGAGAAAACAGGGAATGTTGTACCTCCAGGAAATCGCGATGCACAAGGTGTATGAGGGGCAGACGAGCATAGCCGAGGTGTCGCGGGTGACGACACAGGGCGATTCCAGGAAGGCAAAGGCACGAAAATCCTGAGTATCAATGCGACAGGAAGAGAACCGCCAATAAGTCGAACAACCCAATCGATCGGGGTTTGCAGTTGTTTCAAACCTGAAGTTGTTTCGAATCTAAGGTCGTTCCGAATCGATTCACCCGGGAGGTTGATTTCATGCTGTTTTCCATCGTTGTCGCGTTGATGGTGATTCTGATCACGGCCTTCTGGGCCTATCAGGGATTCTTCGGCGGCATGATCATGTTCCTGGAGACCGTCGTCGCCTGCATCGTCGCCTTCGCCTTCTACGAAGACATCAACGCCCTGTGGGTGGATTCGACCGGGCCGGGGATCGGGCCGCCGTTGGCTCTGATGCTGCTCTTTCTCGTCGTCCTGTTCGTTCTCAGATACCTGACCGATCGGTTCATGCCTCACAATGTGAGTATGCCGATGATGCTGGACCGTGCAGGCGGCGCGATTTGCGGCCTGTTCACGGCAGAAGTCCTCGTCGGCATGGCCCTGTTGTCGATCCAGATGCTTCCCATCGGTTCAACCCTGTTCGGTTTCGAGCGCTACACCGTGGACAAAGAGGGCAAAGTCACGGAGCACGACCTTTCGTTTTTCAAGCCCGATCGGTTCACCGCCGGCCTCGCGACGATGCTGTCGAGGGATCGTTTCGGCGGCGAAAACCCCCTCGGCCGGGCGAAACCCGATCTGGTGTTGTCGCTCTATTCCGGGCGGGCAACGCCGCAATCGGAGGCACGCGTCTTTCTTCCATCCGATGCCTTGAAGGTTCGGGCCATGTGGCAGGCGCGACAGGTGGATGAGCTGATCTCGGAGGAGGTCGGAGGGGACGGCAAGATGGCCCGTTCGTTCGAATCCATCGAGCCCGTCGGTGCGAAAAATACCTTTCTCGTCTGCGCCATAAGTGTCAACAACACCGCCGCGAAGAAGGGAAAACAGGAGATTCGTTTCCGACTGCCGCAGTTCCGCATCGTGGGTCCGCCGCCCGCACCGGCCGGGAGGCCGTCGCCGGAGCCGAAGGTCTATCTGGCAGCCGCCATGAGCGACATTTACACGCACAAGGATTTCGGCCCAACCCAGGTCGATCGGGCTCAGGTCGCTCGACTGGTTCGGTTCGGACCGTTGACCAACTTCATCCTCAGCCCCGGCCAAACGCAGGCCGTAAACAAAGGAACCGCGTATGAATTCGAAGTCGCCTTCGAGGTTTCGGAGGACTTTGTGCCCTGGTATGTGGAGTTCAAGCGCGGCGCGCGGGTCGATCTGACGAATAAAAAGTTGCTCAAAGAGCCGCCGAGCGGTGGATCACGGGCACTGGGGGAGCGGTCCAGCGCCGGTCGCGTCGCCGCGAGCGATCGCAAGGTCGGCAGGGCCCCGGGTGGGCGAACGCATCTCGCCAACGCGATTGAAGAGGGAACCGGCGCCATCAACACGTTGCCGATTCCGCTGGATAAAAACAATTCTCAAGTACAGCGGTATGTTCGAGGCGGAAAGTTCGCCGGCGGCGACGGTTGCCATATCACGGTGGAGATTCCCAAGGGCGAGATTGATCCCGAGGCGCAGGTGACGGAGTTCGACGTCCCATCGGACAAGCGCATGATCCAGATCGGCGCCGACAGGCTCCATGCCCTGAGCATGTTTGGCAAAGCCCTGGGGTTCGCCAATCAAACCCTCGCCCAGATATTCGTCACGGATTCCAACGGCAAGGAGTATTTCGCCATTGGTCAATATTCATTCGCCCCCGTCGGCGGCCGGGACATATTCGAGATTCAGTTTTATCCCGGCGCGATGATGCCGGAACGCTGCCTGCGAAAGCCGAAAAAAGTGACGGGCAAAGTCCTGCAGCGGGTAGGTCGAACCAACAGCAAGTTCGGATTTCTGTTCTTGGTCGATCCCGGCGCGGAGATCGTCAAATTCAATACCAATCGAAGAACGTCTCAATCGATCACCAACCTCAAGGCACCAAATTAGACGCGTCGCACAAATCGTGCGCGAATGAAAACCATCAATTCATGTTCGAACATACCATCCCCATGAATACAAACCCTCGAAACCTCACAACCACATCGGGTGCCGGTCGCATCGGGTGCCATGCTTACACGCCCCGGCCGTATGGGGTGGGTAAGCATGCCGATCACCTTGGATCGCCCGGTTGCCCCGCCTACCCTGAAAGTAAACCCACGAGACCTGCCGGATAACTGAACCATGTGTCGTAGGCGGATAATCACAACCCTCATAATCGGAAGCTTGTCTTCTTTTGCAATCCCGGCGCCTGCCGCACCGCCCCCCGACAAACCCGCCACTCCTCTAATCGAAAACGGTCCCGAGTTACTCAAGCGCGTGCAGGCCGCGCTGGCCGAGTTGGTCGAACGCGTCGGGTCATCTGTCGTCGCCATTCAATGCAATCGAGATCCCGCCGCCCTCGGCGATCGAAACGATTCGCTGCCTCGAGCCTGGGTCAGCACCGGCAGCGGCGTGATCATCCGCGACGACGGCATGATCCTCACCAGCCAGCACGTCATTGACGGTGCCGTGGGTATCCACGTCGTCCTGCACGACGGCCGGCGCGTCCGTGCCCGGCTCATCGCCGCCGACCGCCGAAGCGATCTGGCCATCATTCGCATCGCCGCCGAGAACCTGAAATCCGCCAGCCTCGCCGATGGGGCCACCCTGCGCCGCGGCCACAT
>JBHHUV010000221.1:0-4976 GCA_046754005.1 Phycisphaerae bacterium
GGGTCGTAGGTGCAGCGCAGCTCGACGATCTCGCCGGCGTCGTTTTTGATCGCCTCCCGGCAGGTGATGAAATAGGCATAGCGCAGGCGGACCTCGCGACCGGGGGCCAGCCGGAAGAATTTCTTCGGCGGATCCTCGCGGAAGTCGTCGCGTTCGATATAGAGCACGCGCGAGAATGGAACCTGTCGCATGCCGGCGGCGGCGTCCTCGGGATTGTTCACGGCGTCGAGCTGATCGACCTGATCCTCCGCGTAGTTCTCGATCACCACCCGAAGCGGCCGCAGCACCGCCAGGACACGCGGGGCCGCCTTGTTGAGGTGCTCTCGGATGGCGTTTTCCAGCCGGACGACGTCGATCGTGCTCTTGAACTTGGCCACGCCGATGTCGGCGCAGAAGGTTCGGATCGACTCCGGTGTGTAGCCTCGGCGGCGCAGGCCGGAGAGCGTCGGCATGCGGGGATCGTCCCAGCCGGAGACGCGGCGCTCCCGGACGAGTTCCAACAGCTTCCGCTTGCTCATCACGGTGTAGGTCAGTTCCAGCCGGGCGAACTCGATCTGCTGGGGGTGGTATACGCCGAGGGCGTCGAGGAACCAGTCGTAGAGCGGTCGGTGGTTCTCGAACTCGAGGGTGCAGATTGAGTGGGTGATTCGCTCGATTGAATCTTCCAGACCGTGTGCCCAGTCGTACATCGGGTAGATGCACCAGGCGTCGCCGGTGCGGTGGTGGGCGGAGTGGAGGATGCGGTACATGACCGGGTCGCGCATGTTCAGGTTGGGATGGGCCATGTCGATTTTGGCTCGCAGGGTGCGTGAGCCGTCCGGAAACTCGCCCTTACGCATCCGGTCGAACAGATCGAGATTCTCCTCGACGGATCGATCGCGAAACGGGCTGTCCCGCCCCGGCGCTTTCAACGTGCCGCGATATTCCCGCGTCTGCTCGGCGCTGAGGTCGCAGACGTAGGCCTTGTTCGCCTTGATGAGCTGCACGGCGTAGCCGTAGAGCTGCTGGAAGTAGTCGGACGCGAAGAGGACGCCGGCGGTGGGTTTACCCTCTTCGGCACCGTTCCACGGACAGCCCAGCCAGCGGATATCCGCGACGATCGACCGGACGTATTCGTCTTCCTCCTTGACGGGGTTGGTGTCGTCAAAGCGGAGGTTGAAGATCCCGCCATTATCGCGGGCGATCCCATGATTCAGGCAGATGCTCTTGGCATGGCCGATGTGAAGATAGCCATTCGGCTCCGGCGGAAACCGCGTCGCTATGCGGCCCTCCCATTTGCCGCTGCGCGCGTCGTCATCGACGATTTCCTGGATGAAGTGCTTTGGGGGATAGGTGTCGTTTGGGGTCATCTCAGGAGAATTCCTCGTACATCGGCACAGGCGTGATATTATGAAGAAATCGGACGACGAACACGGATTCCACGAGGCGTCATCACGGTGACGGCCCCCTCCAGTGATTCCAGGCGCTGCCCGGCAAGCAGTGTTGCCAGCAGTGTTTGAAACTCGACGATACTCTCCCGATCCGGTCGGAGAAGTAGGATACCGGCGTGTGTGCCGGGAGTGAAGACACGGATATCTCCAAAGCCCTTGTCCGCGGTGATAAAGAATACCCCCTCCGCCATGACACGGGTCCAGATTTCGTCATCCTTCAGGCCGCTCCATCCCTGGCCAACTACGGTGTTGACCTGATATCCGGATCTCTCCAAGGGCTCCGCAACCTTGGGGGAGAGGTCTTCAACTAGTTTGACGGCATGAAACATCTAGGCGACCAATGTGTTGTGTGCAGCTTCAGCAGCGTAATAAAGCGCGGCTTGAATGTCCTCCCGCTTAAGTTGTGGATATTCGCTGAGCAGGTTCTCCGTGCTCAGGTCCGCCAGGCTGGCGACGAGAACGGAAACGGAGATCCTGGTGCCGCGAATGCACGGTTCGCCGTGGTGTAGCGCCGGATCGCAAACAATGCGCTGACGCCAGGTATCGTTGCTCATCTCGGGACTCCTATTTCAACAATCCGGATAATTGGCGTGATAATCATCTGCTGAACCTATTTCCTGCGAATCGAGGTTTCAACAGATGGGTCACGTTGCCTATCTTGCTACGAGATTGGAATTCGCATTCAGCCAGCCTGGGATTGATTGGCTGTGATCTCAATACCGAGCCACAGATACCTCAACCGCTTGCTCCGCTGGTGTTGAACCGTGGCCGACTTCGGCGACACGGCGAAGAACTGAAGCATGGTAGTACCGCGCTCCACATTTCTCACACACGCCGATGGGAACGTCTTCGAGAATGATGAACCGTCCCTTGTGGCGCAAGGCTTCCTGCGCCACTCTGCGCTCTCGGACGATTCCGGCGCAATGCTCGCAGTTGAAGTCGTACATCCGTTGAATCCTATCGAATTTTATGCAACCGTGATGACCAGGAGTTGATCGTTCTCAGCGAATCTAACGACGATTCCAATCAGCGTTGTCAGATCACTCTCGATACCAAAAACAAAATACAGATCACCTCGCGGATCATTAATCAACAATAGATCAATTGGACCCCTCAGCACTTCTGCTTCCACGTCCAACACATCCAAACCATCCAGGTCCATCTCATCATAGGTGTGCTCGGTCAGGGTGTACCTGTGATCGAGAAACGCCTGACGAATCCGTTCCAGAGGAGTCATGACTGAGTACTATCCTGCACCTGGTTTCAATTCCATACATCGACGCATCCTCCTCAGCGTCTTCTCCTTGCCCAGCAGCGTCAGCGTTTCGGCGATTGCCGGGCTGACGGGGCGACCGGCTACGGCGACGCGGACGGGTTGGGCTACGTCGCCGAGCTTGGCGTCGTGCTGCTCGCAAAACTCATTGAAGAATGTGTCGAGCGCGTTGGTGGTCCAGGGATTCAGTGATTCCAGTTCGGGCAGCAGGCGCTCGAGCATCTTGAAACCCTGGCCCTCCTTTTTCACCAATACCTTCTTGACCGCCTTAGGATCGTAGACCACCGACTCGTCCGGGGCGAACAGGATGCCAGCCTTGGCCTCGATATCCGGGAATGATCGGAAGCCCTTGCAGGCGACGAGCACGCGGGTGGCGGTTGCGTCGTCGAGCGTTGCCAGCGGCGAACCGCTCACCTTTGCCCAGTCACGAAAGGCCGCCAGCAGTCGATTGGCCGGTAGGTCCGCCGCCCAGTCTGTGTTCATCGCCAGCAACTTATCTCGGTCGAAGCGGCCGGCGGTCTTGTTGATTCGATCGAGCGAGAAGGCGGCGACCATTTCGTCGTGCGTCATTTTTTCGCGATCGTCACCCGGCGACCAGCCAATCAGGGCGATGAAATTGACGAGGGCCTCGGGCAGATAGCCCGCCGTGCGAAAGTCGTGGACATCGATCTCCGGCATCACCACGCCCGCTGCGTTGGCCAGCCGCAAGACCTGGCCCATGTCCAGTTCGGTGTCGGCCTTTTTCAGCCATTTTTCGAGCGCCGAGATGGTGCAGTCGGCGATCTCGGCTGCCCGCTCCTTTGTCCATGCGGCTTCCCCTGAATCGATCAGCCGTGGCTTGATCGCCTGTCGGACCGCTTTGTGTTTGTCGCGCTTGGACATCTTCGAGCCGTCGATGTTGAACACGAGCGGCATATGGGCGTAGCGCGGCGATTCGTAGCCCAAGGCACGCTGGAGGAAAACGTGCTTGGGCGTGTTCATCAGGTGTTCCTGTGCACGCAGGACATGGGTGATTCGCATCTGGGCATCATCGACGACGACGGCGAGGTGGTAGGTCGGCCAGCGGTTCGACTTGGCGATTACGAAATCGTCGATCTCTCCGGCCGGGAAGCTGATGTCGCCGAGAACCTCATCGTGGACGGTGATAGATTCGTCCGGCACCTTGAATCGGACCACCACCGGCAGATCCCGCAGTTGGGCTTTGCCCGCATCGTGGATCGTCGGCAGGGGGTCGGGTCTTTGATATTTGAAGGTCCGGCCCTCGGCGGCTGCCTGCCGGCGCATCGCATCGAGCTGCTCGGGGGTGTCGAATGCGTAGTATGCATTTCCGGAGGCGAGCAGTTTCTGCACGGCTGCCTCGTACAGAGGCAGGCGTTCGCTCTGTCGATACGGACCGAAGTTCCCGCCGGCGTCCGGGCCTTCGTCCCAGTCGATGCTGAGCCAACGGAGATCATCGAGGAGCTTTTGATCGGCGCCCTCGATGTTTCGCTGGATGTCGGTATCCTCGATGCGCAGGATGAATGTGCCGCCGTGGCGACGGCAGAACAGCCAGTTGAACAACGCCGTCCGCGCACCGCCGACATGGAGGTGACCGGTCGGCGACGGAGCGAATCGAACGCGGATGGAGGATAACTTACTCATGGCGAATCATCGGCGTTTTCTCGCATTGGCTCGCTCGCGGTCTTCCAACATGCTGACAAGTTGGGCGAGTGTCGTGGAGTCCATCAGGCGATCAATTTGCTTGGTCATCTCCGAGCATGGGCTGTGGACGGGGCAGGGCAGGTCTTCGTCGCAATCGGTAAAGCCGAGGAAGCATCGTTTTTGTGTATGGGGTCCATCGATCGCCTGAACGATCTGTCGCAGGGTGATATCCTCGGGTTCTCGGCACAAGGCAAAGCCACCACCGCGCCCCTTTGCCGATGAAAGAATTTTCTGCCGGACCAGGTTCTGAAAAATTTTCCCGACGAAGTGGTGGGGTAAATCGGCCCCGTCGAGAATGTCGCGAAGGAGGCAACAGTCGCCCGGCGGAACGCGTCGTGCGAGCGTGATCAGGGCCTGAATGCCGTATTCGCAACCGACTGAATAGACCATGTTTCCTACTACGACCTCTCCATCGCCCGATGCGAAACCGCGAGTGCCCTTGCTCTCAAGCCATCATGGGGTCAAATTATCCGAAACCGCTGTGAAGCTCAAGACTGGCCTGCCAGACACCTACTCCCGGGTCCATGACAGTTCAGGCGGGATCTTGTCGGAGCACAGTCCGGCATAATCCG
>JBHHUV010000222.1:0-4972 GCA_046754005.1 Phycisphaerae bacterium
TCCGACGAGGATGAGAGTGCCAGCGCGGATGAAGATGAAGATTCCGACGAGGATGAGAGTGCCAGCGCGGATGAAGACGACGACGATGATGAATGATCCGGCGGTACCCGGTCGGCATGCTTACCCGTCACGATGAGGCCGTGACGTGTAAGCATGGCACCCTTCACGATTAACAGATGGGCCGATGACCCATCCTACGCACTGCTCGGTCGGCATGCTTACCCGACCCCAAAGGCCGGGTCGTGTAAGCATGGCACTCTGCACGATTAACAGACGGGTCGATGACCCATCCTACGCACTCGATTTCAAGTTTGAACCTTGAGGTTTCAAGTCATTTGCCCCATGCCATCCGACGCATCCGTCATCTCTGTCCACAGCGTTGCCGAGGCTTATCTCTATCTGTTGGCCACACCCTGCCGTGACTGTCGGAAGGGAACCCTGAAACAGCAAAATGACCTGACTAAGACCGGTCCGGGTTCCAGCGACTGGGTATTGGAAGCTCGCTGCGCGTCGTGTGGTTCGGGTCACTCGTTTCGATTCGCAATCAGACCGTCGCCAAGCCGCGAACAGGCACGGTCCGACTGCATCAACCCCACGCCCGAACGTTCGCAGGCGATCGACCTGTTGGGCTGGTTGACGCTGTTTCAGACGATCCTGGCCGCGTCGGGTCGGGAGTCGGACAAGGGAGCCGGCCGTCAACTCGCCTCCGAGGCGGCTCAATGTCTGGATGAGGCGTTGAAGTTTTATGAATCGGATCAGGAATTACCCGGACCGAACGCCTTTTTCAGTGAATCCGCTCGGCAGCGATACGAGACGCATCCCCAACATTTTGCTCGGTCGAAATGGCTGGAACGTCGCCTGCGACTGCCCGCTGTTGCGGCCGAAACGCATTCCGAACCGTCTGGCGGAAAGCGGAGGTGGTGGCAATTTTGGCGGGGGGAACCGTGAACAGTTCAGGCATTGTTTATCCGAAAAACCCTGTCGCGGGATCGAAACCGATGCCATGGGATTTGGGCCAATTTCCGGGCGTAGTCCCACGCTGAATCGGCCGATTATATAGGGGTATAGGGCGAAGGCTGCCGGTGTATCTTTTCGCCCGGCTGACGGGAATCATGAATCCCGTGTCTGATCCAGGAGATACTTTCACCATGGAACGATTTGAAAAGATCGGCATCTTCCTGAAAAACGCGTCAACGGACGAGGCGGTACTCGCCTTCGCCGCTCAAATTGGCGGCCAGGGAACCCGGGAGTTGATTTGTGTTCACGTTCTCGAAGGCGACGGCGAATCGACGGAAACCGAGGTGAACGAGGCGAAGCTCGATGCCCGGGTCCGAGCGGCGATGCCCGGCGACATCTCCGATCGCGTGCGAATCGAGATCCGTCGGGGGCATCTGCTCGAACAGGTTTTGCGTTGTGCCCGGGACGAAGACCTTGATCTGGTCATCATCGGCCGCAAGCTGCCCTCGAGCCAGGCGGGCATCGGCACGCTCATCACCAAGATCGTTCGTAAGTCGCCGTGCAGTGTGCTGGTCGTACCGGAATTGTGTCAGCCCCATTTCGATCGCTTTCTTGTGGCGATCGATTGTTCCGACCACTCTCGCGAGGCCATGGAGACGGCCATTGCGATGGCCCGATCCACGAGTCAGACTGAATCCCAATTGCTGGCCCTGACGATCCGAACAGTTTCGACGGGTTACGATCTGGCGGGCGTCACCTTTGAGGAGTCGTGCGCGGCACAAGGGGAGCATGGCCGTAAGGCGCTCGAATCCTTCATGGCCAATATAGACACTCAGGGGTTGGCGGTTGAGTCAATGGTGGTTATTTCCGAGAGCCCTTCTCGGGCGATCACGCACGTGGCGATGGCCCGGAAGATGGACATGGTCGTGGTCGGCAGCCGGGGTGCAACGCTGGCGGCGGCAGCCCTGCTTGGCAGCACGTCCGAAAACCTGTTGATGACCTGCGCCATGCCGACGTTGATGGTCAAGAAGAAGGGGGAGACGCTTCACTTCCTGGAGGCGCTTTTTTCGACGTAGGGAAACGTCGAAACGTCAAAAACAACAACAACAAAGCAGCAGTTATTGTATTGGGGGCTACGGGGTTTTGTGTGGTTCTATTGTGCTTGGGGCTTGGATGAATGCACGATCGGGTGATCTGGGTTGCATTCGTTGATCCGCACGTTCAACAGATGGGTCTGATGACCCATCCTACGTCGAGTTGTACGGATGGCACTGCTTGACGCAGTGGCACGCTTGTCTAGTTTTTCAGATTGCGGTCGTTCAGGGGCTTCTTGAGACGGATGTATTCGTAGCCGTCGCAGAGGGGTACGCGCTCTTCGACGCTTTCGGGATGCGTGATCAGGATGTGCCGCAACTTTGGCCAGAGGAAGCGTTTGGTCTCGGGTGGGGTCTTGCCGGGCCACCCGCCGTTGATCCAATCCCACGTTCGATCCACGCTCGCCGTCTCCACGACGTAATCCATGGGCCGGTCCTTCTTTACCAATGGGAAATAATGGCCCAGTCTTGGCCAGAAGGACTCGAACTCGATGGTGCGACATTGCTGCTGCGTGAGATAGGACAACAGATGGGCGTCGAGGGGTTCGGCGACCGCGGGATCGATCCCGCGATCGACCATCGAGGTGGCCAGCGCCCGAATGGGATGCGGTGCTCCGAGTTGCTGATACATGACGACCTGCCCCACAACCCAGCCGGTGCAGGCGCCCATGGGAACCAGGATTGCGGCCGCTCGAAATCTACGACTGACGAAGATCGTGGCGAACAACCCCGGTACAAAGACCCACAACGGGACGAGATAACGGATGGTCGTGAAATCGAGGGTGCAGCCACCGAGGACATAGAGCGCGAGGGTGGTTGCGAAGCCGAGACTCAACAGTATCGCCGGTGAATGGTTGGTGGGGATCAGGCGGAAGAGGCGAGAGAGACCTGCCCTTTGGGAATGGAGCAGGACCATTAGCCCGGTGATCAGTGAGCCAGCGACGAGAAAGCCGGCTGCCATGACGGTCCCGGCGGTGACGAGATCAATCGGCGGCGTGACGGTATCCCGGCCGACGCCGACGAGTTGCATGAAAGACTGAGGATTCGCCCCGAACAGGATCGGAAGGCCGTTCAGCAAGTAAATCATGGTCTCGCCGGTTTGCCAGAGCGGTCGGAAACCGAGCGGCAGGGAGGGGTCCATCGACCGGGCGCCGATGAGCGTCTGGATGGTGTAGAGTAGGGCCGGGGCGGAACCGACGAGGATCCCGATGATCAATCGGCCGTTGCGGGTGATCAGCGAACGGACGGATTCGATCAGATGGGTGCGTTTGGCGGCCCAATAGAGGGATGCGCCGCCGAGTAGTGCGAGCACAACGATGGCGATGGGCTTGGGCAACAGGCCGAGGAGCAATTGGTTGTGGACTTTTCCGTCGGCGACCCAGACAGCCCAGATGACGTTGAGTATGAGCACCGCCAGCAGCGTGGCGACGAGCAATGAACCATGGCGAAGGATGGCCACGGCGCGACCGATTGGCGCACCGATTCTCGGTGCCTCGTACAGGGCTGCCAGGGGTCGGTTCAACAGGGCATGGATTGCGATCGGGGCGAGGAACAGGACAATCGACGGGTTGATCCACAGGCCCGAGCCGATAAGGGCGCCGAAGATGAATGGCGAATAGCGAGTGGCGAATAGCGAATGGCCTCCCGGCTTACATTGATTGGTTTGAGGACGATTCTTTGAATGAGTAATGGCCCCGGGTGGACAACCGACTCTCGCATCTCCACCCTTTCGCCATTCGCTATTTGCTATTCGTAATGTACATCCATTGACGAACCATTCGGAGTAGGTCCATAGGAGCAGGGAGCCCCAGAGGAGGATTTCGACGTAACCGCCTCGGGCTGAGATGGACCATTGCATGAACATGGGCGATGCGGCGAGTAGAACGATGGCGCCGACGAGACCGCCCCGGCGGCCGAACCAGCGTGTGAGCATGAGGTATTGGACGGCCACCATGAGCGCGAAGAAACAGGCGGGTCCGAAGCGTAGGGCGTGGATGGGATTGTCGAAGAACGGGCTGACGGCGGCGATGACGTAGGCCTCAAGCGCGCCCATGTAGCGTTGGCCGTAGAAGTAGATCGGGAAATGTTCACCGGCGGCGATGTCTTGGGCCATGAGGCCGACGATGGCTTCGTCGGAGTGGAGGAGGGTTTCGCCGCGTTCGATGAAGGGCATGCGGACGTAGAGCGTCAGGGCGACGAATGCGACGGCCAGAACGGCGTCGAGGAGTGTGAGCCGATGGCGTTGCCAATCCATTCCGGATTCAGACGTCGTCTCCTGGGGTTTTTGGTAGGTGTCGAATGTGAGGATATTGGAACCGGCGGAGCGCTCCGTCGTATCGGGCGGCGGCGTTGAGGTTGTTCCCGGTGTATTGACGGGTGCTTGTGAATCTTGTTTTTCACCCATGGATGCTCCCCCCTGTTCTAAAAAGAAGAAACGACCGAAAAGAAGAAACGACCGGCGGGACGCCGATGCTCCCCATTCGTTATTACGAATGGATCCATTCACGATCGGCATTACCGCGTTACGCTTGGCCATCCCGGCCAGCCGTCATTCGCACCGGTTGGAAACCGGTGCCACAGATCGCACTGCTTGGAGCAGTGGCACACTCGGCATGGCCGCGCTTTGCTTGGCCATGCCACCCGCCCATGCCACCCATCTGCTAGTGATCTAACAACCGCACGGGCTGAAGCCCTTGGCTCATTTATCAATCAGGAGAGTTTGCCGCTTCGGAGGATGGCGACGATGATCCAGACGGCCATAAAGAGGGCCAGAGCATAGCCGACGAAGCCGAGGTATCGGATGGGCACCGTGAAAATGGTGACTTCCGTATCCATGCTCAGCAGCATCGAACCCCCGACGATCGTTGAGGCCATGATGATCGAGGAGGCCAGCCGGTTGCTCGAGCGATCCAACTCCCTGG